>NC_014537.1:1200000-1500000 GCF_000148385.1 Vulcanisaeta distributa DSM 14429
TTAACTTATGGAGGTTCATGATTATGAATTTATCGGTTCCGACAATACCTATGACATCGTAACCACTAACATCATCGTTTAATTCCGTAACGATACTGAAGGACGAATAATCATCAATAATCTTCTTAACCTCATTAACAACACTGGGCATGGTTACCAATAGACCCCTCATCTTTGTTAATTATAGAATGCTATAGGAATTTATTTTTTACTACGATGACCTCGAGAATGTATACCTTAAAAATGCAGACAATTAAACGCGTGGGATGCTGATAACAATAATCGTGGGGATACTCGGATTACTATTCATTGCCGTGGGCTGGGTACTTGCACTGGGCGATGTACCACCCCTCAGATTAACAATTCCATACCTAATAGGTAGTACCCTACTCACGGTATACTCAGCACTTAATTGGAACCTAATATTCCTAATACTAAATGGCGCCGCAACAGCCCTCTCAGCCATAAACCTAGTAAGGAGGATTAGAATGAACAAAGTTAATACCAAAGACCATGGATAAAGCCATAAGCTCAAGCACCAAATCACCCCTTACCACATACATATCACTACCATTACTTAACAACCATGATATTGACGACTCAAGGACCAAGGTACCCCTCGAAGTACCCCTACCCAGTGCCACTGTGCATTTACTCTTATCATTATTAAGCACCGCAATTGTATATACCGCTCCAGGGGCCACTTGATACTCAAGCATGATCTCCATCATATTAACTGCACTAATTACTTTGGTCCTGGCGAAATTCAATAACGCTAATGCCTCATCAATACTCTTCACATTGCCAATTCTTTTCATGGTGCTTATTACGGTTGATAATATGCCCCTCGCAGTACCCCTTTGGATAGGTATTGCGCCTTTGTAAGGCAGTAATGATAGGACAATGGAACCCCTAACCATGCATGTGCTATCCACTGAGATTATGATACTACGCGGAGGCACATTACAATCATTAACCTTAACTATCTCCTCACCAAATTCCCTAATTACATTAATTAACCATTGAGGTGGTTCACCAAGTATGTAAATCAAGAGCTGACCACCATCCTCGTGCACTTAGTGTTTCATACCTATGGCGAACCTAAGAACCCCTTCTCTAACTCCTCAACATCCCTCAATATCTCATTCACAGCCTCCTTAATAACATCAAGTGGCGGCCTTCCCTTAGTCTTTATCCTAAACCGAACATTCTGGGTCAGTGGGTGATCAACATCATACATTGCATACTCAACATCAGGTCTCTTGAGCAGGTACTCAATTAATGGTGCGAATAATGTGTACGTCTCTCCCTGCACCACAGCCTCCAGGTAATTGTCCTCGGCCTTTACAATGCTTATCTTAATCACGAAATCAATGTGGAATAAGTAGTAAAATAAAAGCTTTAGCTCTGGCTTAAATGTAATACATTGAGCGCATAACCAAGTGATGACAACCCCCGGAACAGACCAATGAAGAATTCACGTACCGACTGACCACACCTAACCTACGTTAATGCCTAACTTCACACAAATTCATCACAAATACAGCACTTAACGTTGATCATTCTTAGAAGGCTCAAAATACCTTTATTACTAAACTAAACAAATTCTTCCTTGATAGTTTATGCGTGTTAGTGAGTTAAGAAGAGGTGGCACCCGTGGTTCTGGGTATGTTTACGTTCTCATTGGTAATGAGCTTGTTCATGTTTCCGAGGTCGGTAAACTCGTTAAGCATGATGGTGATGAGTACGTATATGAAATACCGAGCAATATCCCGTCCTGGATATTCATATTTCACTTCAGTAGGAGTGGTTATGGCAGTGTCACTAGGTGCCCACTTGGTAATTACGTAAATACGGTGGACTATACAAAGTGTGAGAGTAAAGCTATCGAGGATGCGGTAAATGATTGGTTAAGTGATGTTAATTTCAGAATAAAAAATCCTAAGTTGAGGGGTCTCTTGAATGAGTTATTTAGTGAGTTCGTGATAATGGCTAATGAAGCAAGGAGTTATTGGGGGTTGATTGGTGGTGAGTTGAGGTTCATGGGTCATGCCTCTAGACTTAGTGAATTTTTCAATAATCCAAGGATTTACTACTTCACCGAATTAAGCATACCGAGTGATACAGGTAGAATTAGGGGAATTAAAACAACGATGTCCCTAATCTACGAGAATTGGATCGCCGCAAAGGTTGCCGAGGCGTTGGGTACGAGGAGTTTGATAAGGAGAAGTTGGGAAGCGAATGAACCATTCATTAATATGCCAGTGACTGTTTGGTTTGAGCAGGGTGGTGAAACTAGCTTTGCAATACTCAATACGCCACATGGCGATTTCACAATGTGGCTTGAATTCCAAGTAAATCCAGCGATACATGTCTTTCCAAATCTCAAATCAATCATGGCTAATAACAAGATCGTAATACCAACCAAGCATGGTAGAAGGGCTGTTAGGCCTGACGTTGTTATTGCCAGGGGTAAGTTTAATGGCATTAATGATCTGATTAAGTCGGGCGGCGGGATTGACTTCTTGATTGAGTGTAAGGCGTTGCCTTACGAGGATTGGGAGAGTGACGTTGATGAGCAGGTTATACCGTACGTCAAGCAATTTAGGCCGAGGAAAACGATGCTCATTGTTCGCTATGCCGTGCCGAATAACGTGAAGGAAAAATTAAGTAATAATGGAGTTGAGGTTATTGAGGATGTAAGGCCGGGAGGGAAGGGCGTTAGTAAGCTCGTGAATGCTATAAACAGTGCAATTACGTAAGCATGACGGCACTGTGAATATTTAAATTTAGGACCTAGGCTTTAACCTTTGTATGCGTTTTCGTGGGTTGGTTTTGGTTTTGGGTGTTGTCGTTGTTGTTATTGCCTTGTTTCTCGTTTTTCTCTATCCCTACATGACCTTCAAACCACCCGAGTTTGTTTCGGCCAGTTGGGGTATTTCAAGCCAGAGTTCGCTGGTCAGTGTTGTTCTTTACTTCAACCTGTGGCTTGAGAATCCAAACCCGTATGCAATAAGCATTATTTCATCAAGCATCACCGTGTCGTATAATAATGGTGTCACACTAAGCCTACAACCAGAGTACTTGCCAGTTGAGCTAATGCCTCACTCAGTTAATGTCACGGCATACACAGGCAGTATATCATTAAGCCAAGCAGCTCAGTTCATTCTATCGCCACCAACCAGTTACGTAGTCACTTGGCAGGCAATAATACAGACACCACTCGGTACGAAGACAGTGACATGCACAGCAACAACATACATACCAACAAACCAAACAACACAAACATGCACGAGCTAAAATAATAACGAAATGAAAAATGAGGACGCAAAATACAATTAATGGAGTACAGAACCGATATATGGCATTTGGAACTGAGGTTTATCCCTGCGTCAGTCGTTGGCGAAGTAATCATCGGTCATTAAAGGGTGCATTCATCACCCGTTGGTTATTACTCGCTGGGTGGTCCTCCGCGTAGTCTACCTTTCCTCTTTATGTCTCTTATTCTGTTTATCTCTCTTTCAATTCTCTTGATCAAGGTCTCGAAGGCGTACCTAACAGCGTTTACTGGGTCCCAGTCAACCTCGTTGACTGTGTACGTGTTTGCGTTGTCCTTGAGCATTATATGGACTGAGTACTTACTCCTCTTCTCCTCACCTCCCTTCTCATACTTCTTAATGTTTATTTTAACGTCAATTACGTTTGTCATCCTATTTATCTTAGCCATGTAGTTCGAAATCACCTTCTCAACTAACGGCTTAACATCCTCATCAATCTCGGTGAGCTTAGCCTCAATGGGTATCTCCTCATAAGGTTTAAGTACGGACCTTATCACGTCATAACTAGAGACAACCCCCGTCACGGACTCCCCTGAAATCACGGGCATTCCGGAAATGCCCTTATCAAGCATTAAATTAACTACAGTATAAACATCGTCGGTTTCATTAACGGTGACCGCCGGCGTGGTTGCTATTGCCTTCACGGGGGCCGCGAGTATGTCATCCTCAGTACCAACCACATCACCCCTCCTGCTGCGTCGTGGTATTGATGCGTAGTATAATCGCTCGACTATGTCGCGCATTGAAACTATGCCGTAAAGCTTCCCTGAATCAAGCACTGGGAGGCGTGTTATTCCATGCCTTATCATGAGCCACTTAGCCCTCGCCACAGCTTCATTGGCATCAATTGTAATTGCCGGCTTAGACATCACGGATGAGACCGATGTGCGGGGTAGCATTCTATTATCAAGTAGGTACTTTAGTATCTTCTCCCTTGTTAAGATGCCGACAAGGCTCATGCTCGAGTCAACCACGGGCAATGCCCTAACCCTTAGAGTTAATACCTTGGACATTGCCTTAACGAGGTCTGAGTCCTGGCTTATTGAGTACGGTGGTGACATGGCGCTTGAGACCTTTGCTCTGAGACTAACTCTTCGCTCAAGCAAATCCCTGTAGCTCAAGACGCCCACTAATTTACCGTTCTCATTAATGACCGGGACAACCCAAGCCTTATAATCCCTCATGTCCGAAATTACCTTAGAAATAATATCCTTGGGCTTTGCAATAACTACTACGTTATCCATGAGTTCACTGACCAATGGTGTACTCATCAGGGAGTTAATTTGTAAGGCCCTTTAATAATTTAATTGGGTTATAGTTTTATAGGAGGCGCTGAGTTGTGGCGTGATGGATTGCCAACAAGCCATTAACAATGTAATACCTGTTATCCATAACCCAGCCAGTGTGCAGAAGTTGCTGGATGCGGTAAAGGTCTCACTTGGCTTTGGCTTAAGGACCATAGTGGTCACTAAGGCCGTGGGCACAGCGGCTCAGCAGGGTGTGCCTGAGGCCTTTAGGCTTGTGCTCAGGTCTGGGGCTACATTGATTGTACTGCCTGACATTAAGGATGCAGTTGAGCTCCTTCACCCAGATGCAGTATACTTCCTGAGCACCAGGGGTGATTCCATGGGTAATGAGGTTAAAGGTAGGGTATTGATCGTGATACAGGCGTCTGACCAACCATTTATGCAGAGTGAGTTGAACCTGGGACGGCAGATTAAGGTTGTTGGTAGGGATGTGGGTAGTACTGCATTACTAACATTGGCACTTAACAAGTTACTTGGGCAATGCGTTGAATGAGGTTACTACTTAAAAATGCCTCATTGCTAATACTCCTGGTCACGATGTCAGCCTTCATTGATGCGTTAGCGATATTGATAGTACTCGTGGTGATAGCCCTTATAACTGATGCTGCAATAATGTACGTAGCAAGAAGAATCGCAGCAAGAAATCCAAATGTCTCAAAGTTGCAGAGGTATGAGGCTGGTAATCCACCTGTTGGTGAGGCTAGGTACGTATTCCCAATACAGTATGTGGGCTTCCTACTCATGTTCCTTGGTATGGAGCCGATCATAGTTATATTACTAATTCTATCATCGGTGGCGGTCATGGCACTGCCAATAATTTATATAATATTGGCGATATTAGTAATAACCCTACCAAGTATCTATGTCGGTTATAAATACGCACTAAAAATGGCGTATCCCAAAGAATTTATAAGAAGGTCAAGCGGTAGGTGACGCGAATGTCACTTGACAAAGCATTAGAGCCCTACAAGAAGTGGGGTACGAAATATTCCCTATGGCCGGTGCACCTCGTAACGGCATGCTGCGGCGTCGAGATGGCACACACCTGGAACCCAACCTATGATGCCGAGAGGCTCGGCTCGCTGCCATGGCATGCCCCAAGGCAGACAAACCTAATCCTTGTTGAGGGTACAATAACCTTCAAGATGGCTAGGGTCCTCAGATATGTTTGGGAGCAAATGAGCGATCCAAAGTACGTAATTGCAATGGGCTCCTGCGCAGCTGAGGGTGGTATATTCTGGAATAGCTACCACGCGGTCCCCGTTAATAAAATAATACCGATTGACGCATACGCCATAGGCTGCCCACCGACGCCAGAGGCCGTTATTCAAATGATTAAGATAGTCCAAAGGAAGATAGAGACGGGCGAGGCCAGGGCGAACGTTAAGCCAAAGACCATAGACCTAACAAAGATCTTCACACCATCACCAACAAAACAACCGGCGCCAAACCCACCACATAGGATAACCCCCAACCCGCACATACCTGTTTGTCAGGAGAAGAAGGTGGAGTGGCCCTTCGGTTATGAGTTAATTAATAATCAATTAATGCCCGCACTCAAGGAGTCAGCAAAGAAAATAATCGTAACAGACATTAATAGAATATGCGTTGATACAGAGCCCAATAAGTTAAGGGACGCCGCATTATCATTGTCAAAGCTCGGCTTTGACCATGTTAAGTCGGTTAATGTTATTGATGTGCCTCACGAGAATAAGTTCTACGTCGAATACTGGGTCTCGAGCTATAGCAAGAAGGAGCTAATGCCCATACTCATTTCATTGACGACGGAAATACCGAGGGATAACCCCAGGGTACCAAGCCTAATGGATATTTGGCCGAGCGCTGATTACATGGAGCGCGAGATGTATGACTTCTTCGGTGTTTGGTTTGAGGGTAATCCATGGATGGGTAGGAACTTCCTACTCGACCCAGACACCCCAGTTAAGTTCCCGCTTAGGAAGGACGTACCAATAGTTAGGGAGTTCTACATAGTCGATAGGGAGTTCCCTGGACTACCCGTGGCGCCACCACAGCCAAAGCCGGCAGCGGCGCCGCAGAAACCAGCCCAAGCACCAGCCCAACCAAAGCCTGCACAGCAAGCCCCACAGCCAAAGCCCGCTGAGACCGCACAGCCACAGGTAAAACCTGCCCAGGAAAAACCAAGTGAAGGTAAGCAGGAGACGGGCGGTAGCACCGGGTGATGGGCATGGGTAGTAATGAGAAGTATGCAGAGTTGCCCGTTAGGATGGAGGTGCCTGAGGAGTTTGTTAGGAATTTCGTACCGATACCAAAGGAGTACGTTGAGGAGGCATACAGGAGTGATGAGTACCTGGTCTTCATTGGTCCTCAACACCCAGGGAGTGGACACATGAGGATAATACTCAGGCTTAAGGGTGACTACATAGTTGATGCAATACCGGACCCGGGCTACGTCCACAGGGGCGTGGAGAAGCTTGCCGAGACTAGGCTATACATACACATATTACCGCTCATCGAGAGACCTACGATTCAGGACTCAGCAAACTTTGACCTCGGTTACTCACGTGTGGTGGAGAAGCTGGCTGACCTAGACGTGCCCAAGAGGGCTCAGTACATTAGGGTTATACTGGCTGAGCTGAGTAGGATAGCCACACACCTATACGATACTGGAATACTCGCAGTATTCATTGGTCACAGCACGGGGTACATGTGGGCCTTCGGGCTTAGGGATGTGATTAATGAGGCCTTCATAAGGATTACTGGCACGAGGACGACGCTTAGCTATACAGTGCCAGGTGGCGTTAGGTGGGATGTTAAGCCTGAGGTCCTTAACTTTGTGTATGAATTAACGAATTACCTGGAGAGGAAGATGAGGGACATGGAGTCGATATTCGTTAAGAACCCGGTGACGATACATAGGCTTAAGGAGGTTGGCGTACTAACGAAGGAGGAGGCTATTAAGTACGGTCTTGTCGGCCCATTCCTTAGGGCGTCAGGTGTTGAGTATGATGTTAGGAAGGTTGAGCCGTACGAGGTGTATAATGAGTTTGAGTGGGACATACCGGTGGCTGATGATGGTGATTCATACTCGAGGTTCCTGGTTAGGGTTGAGGAGATTAGGCAGAGTATTAAAATAATTAGACAAGCCGTCAAGAATATACCAGACACACCAATAATAAGTGAGAAACTACTCTCAAGAATACCGCCAAAGGATAGGCCGCAGGCTGCCAAGGACATTAGGACATTCCTAACAAAAACTCATGTGGGATTAACACCAGGCGCTGGCGAGGCGACAACATTGACAGAGGCCTCAAGAGGACTACTACTGTTTACATTAATATCTGACGGGCATAGTAACGTGCCGTACAGGCTAAGGATGGTCACACCATCATGGCTACTGCTCAGAGGATTCATGGAGGCACTAAAGGGCTACAGGCTAGCGGATGTACCAGCCATATATGGAAGTTTTGGCTACTTCCCGCCGGAGGCTGATAGATAATTATGAAATTAAGTCATGAGAAAAATTAAAATTTCTTAACCTATCGAGAGGGCTACGGACACGCTTTCTGTGGGATTAAGTGATTGGATGTTTAATGGGTGGGCAGTGTTTACGTGCTATAAGTATTATAAGTATAAGGTTTATGAGGCTAAATTGAGTGTGAATAATTTAATGCCCTGCATTGATAAGGTTAGGGCATTGGTTAGAGAGACTGAAAATGCATTAAGTCGGTAAGGTTCAGGAAGTAACTGCAAACCTTGCTCATTAGTGCTTTATATACCTCCCTGTAATCAATGCCTTGAGATGTTACCTAGTGATTATGGGCCTGGAGATATTGAGTTTTGGATTGAACCTCCATTACTACTTTCCATACAATCAGATGTGAAGAAAATGCTTGATGAAGGTGTTGATTCGCAGATACTTACCCTGGTCCGTGAGTTAAGGAGGGTTATTGAGGATAGAGGCTTGATTAAGGGTATTGGTTCATCGACGAAGGCCTTTAATGCTTATGCAATCGATTCGAGCTACCCGACCCCACCTCTTGAGCTCATTGGTGGTGTCATGACTGTGCTCTCCTATGGCTATGTGGGTTACCTTAACGGTTCATATGATAGGTATATGACTGGTGAGGTTGTTTTTGAGGATGTAAGTGAATTTGAGAGGGTGATTACTAGGAGGGCTCAGGTCAGGGAGAGGGAGTTGGCAATTAAGCTTCTTCGTGATAAGGCCAGGGGTAGGAAGGGGGTTGACCTGGTGATACTTGATGGCGAAATACCAGTACACCCGCTACCGTATAACTTACCAGTTGAGGGCGGCGTGCTTGCTCGCGTTACGAATGTGGTTGGCGATCTACTAGAATTGGCTATGAAGACTAAGACGCCGATTATTGGTGTTGTTAAGAGGGTTAGGTCCAGGTTTCTCTCGGTATTAACCAATGAGTGCTTGCCAATGAATGATAAACTTATTGCAAGCTTGGTCCTAAATAACGGCGAGTACATGGTGCTTGGGAACTACGGTGATATATTGCCCCAGTGGCTTCGGATAAACTATGGCGATTGTGAGTTAAGGAAAAGGTGCAGGGGTGGAAAGTGCGACGACATTAGAGATTTGATGAGTAGGAGACTTAGTGAGGGTTTGGTAAACCTTGAGAGGGTATTTAGCGGATCTACTCACCCTGGCTTGAAGATGCTTCGTGACATATACGTAGTATTTTATAAGCCACGTAATGGTGCACCCGCGGTTAAGCTTGAGGTCTTTAATCCAAGTGATGGGGTGAGTGTTGAGGAGTTGGTGGCGTATCTTGAGTCGCAAACCACGGATACTGGTTACCCATTCCTGCTTGATAGGGTTGATGAGTATGTTAGACTCGACCCCAGGATACTGGATTATGTGAGGAGCTTATTAATTAAGGATTCAAAGGATTTAAATCCAGCACTGTTAACCATGCTACAATTGACAAATCCACAAAAGGCCTACTTAGTGAGGAGACTTGAGGCGTGATTTCAGGTTTATTTTGGTGAGCTATCTTTAATAACTGGAAAGTAGGGTTGTCATCGTAATGAGGATTGGCATTAGGATGAGGGGCTTGATAATAAAGGTTTCTGTATTTTTGTCATTGGCAATAGCCGCTGTTGTGGGTATACGATTCGTCAGCCCCGTCCTTGCGCCAATAATAATTCTCATACTACTTATACTAGTAATCCTCCTTAATAAGTTAATAAATAGAAAGTTAGCCAGCATGTGGGGTCCGCAATTATTGAGTATTGATAATTACGCAATCTATGAAAAGGGCATATACGTGAAGCCAATGGACGCATTCTATCCATGGAGTGAATTAATCATGGTACGTAATGACCAATCAATAATAACGTTTGTGTTTAATGACGGCACTGAGATCTCATTATCGGAAAGCATTATTGAGAGTTTACGGGGTTGTCCCTGCATTAACAGAATTGATAATGCAGTGGGTAAATAATAAATAGTACTAATCCAGTACTAAGGAACGGTGATTCCTCATTGCGGAGGGTAATAATACTGGGTGCAGGCGGTCGAGACCTCCACGTATTTAACATGTACTTCAGGCATAACCCAGAGTATAAGGTCGTGGCAGTCGCCCAGGTTCAAATACCCGGTATTGGCGGTAAGCGGTACATTAAGGGTGCCGGAGACCTTTATCAACCAGGCGGTATACCACTTATTGGCCTTAAGGATCTTGAGGATCTCGGTCGGTTAATAAGGGATTTGGGCGCTGACGAGGTTGTCCTAGCCTACAGTGACCTGCTATATAATGATGTTGGTAGGATAATAAGCATCGTGCTAGCAAACGGCGCAAGCTTTAGTATTCTTGGTCCTAGGGATACCATGATAAAGTCCTCAAAGCCCATGATTGGCGTGGTGGCTACGAGGACCGGTGCTGGTAAATCAACTGTCTCGCATGAGGTAACGCTTGAGCTTGTTAAGAGGGGGTTGAAGGTTGCAGCGATTAGGCATCCAATGATTTACATGAACCCTGATGACATGATGGTGCAGATCTTCAGGACTAGGCAGGATTTGATGAAGATAACGTTTGAGGAGAGGGAGGAGTACGAGCACTACATAGACATTGGCGTGCCTGTACTAGCTGGTGTTGATTATGAGATGATCCTCAATGAAGCTGAGTCCATGGCTGACGTATTGCTATGGGATGGTGGCAATAACGACTTCCCATTCTACTATACCGATTACTTAATAACAGTTACTGACGCCAGGAGACCGGGACATGAGGTTGGTAGCTTCCCTGGCGAGGTTAATACAAGGCTTGCTGATGCTGTGATAGTTACTAAGGTCTCTGACTCAACCCCTGAGAATGTTAAGACTGTAATTAGTAATATTAAGGCCGTAAACCCAAGGGCATCAATAACACAGGCAGATCTTGAGGTTTATTTAGACAATCCAAATGCCGTGGCTGGTAAGAAGGTCGTAATCATCGAGGACGCCCCAACAGTAACGCATGGTGGTTTACCATACGCGGCAGGATACATAGCTGCCAAGAAGTACAATGCTGAGATAGTGGATCCAAAGCCATACGCCGTGGGCATAATAAAGGAGACCTACGCAAAGTACACGCACATGGGACCAGTACTACCAAGCCTGGGCTACACCCCAGAGCAGATTAAGGATTTAGAGGAGACCATAAGGAGGATACCCGCTGATGTAGTAATCATGGGTACCCCAGCCCACATTGAGGATGTTGTTAAGATTGATAAGCCCATAGTTAGGGCTAAATGGAGGCTCAAGATCCTTGAGGGACCAACGGTGAGCCAATTAATTGATGAATTCCTTGAGCGTGTGAAACTTAAGTAGGTTGGTGCGACTTAACTAAGTCAATTAAATACTTCGGTATTGGTTTATTATTCGTACTAATTGGCATTCCATAAACGGTCATTACCGGTATCACCCCCTCCCAATGCATATCACTGATGACGGTAGGCCCACCCTCCCTCCTTTTAATCGCAAAGTCCTCAATCCTAACCTTAACAACAGCTACGGAGTTCAACTCCTCAACAGATGGTAACTCAGTATCGTTTAGTCTACCAGGTACTAACCTATTAACCATTAATTGAAAGACGCGAAGCTTCTCATTAGGGTCGTTAACAAATGATCCCTTACCGTATATGATGACCGACTCGTAATTAATCGAGTTATTACACAAATTACTTGCAAGGACTATACCGTGAACCTCCGTAATAGCAATAACTATGGGCGATCCACTACCCACAATCTTAATCAACCTACTGTCAGGCGAACCATGCATGTAGATGTATTGGTCATCATTTACGTAAAGCATTGGTATTACGTATGGCTCACCACCATCGATGAAACCCACATGGCATATGAAATTCCTGCTTAACAACTTCATCAATTCATCCCTATCGTAGGACGCCCTCTCACTATACCTCACAACCTTAACCTTACGAGAACCCATGCAACGTGTACATCTTGAATTAATTTAAGAATTACCATTATAACACGTTATACCAACCAACTCCTTTTGAGGAATCACTTAGCGGTCTTAATAATCATACTTCACGAGCCCTCGACTTATCGTAAGACTCCCACAGCTCATCCACGTTGAAGCTATAGACCTTACTTAACGTCACACTACGCCTCAGGTATAGGTGCAGGTCGAGCTCATCGGTGAACCCTATACCTCCATGTACCTGGATACTGTCCCTAATCGTATTTGGGATAATCCTTGATGCGTAGTCCAACGCCATGGGCGCTAGCTTCAAGTCATCGGCAGCCCTTAGGTATAGTGACCTGGCGAGCTCTATGTTAAGTGCCATGTTCACCAATTTATGTTTCACGGCCTGGAATGCACCTATTGGTCTACCGAAGGCAATCCTCTTCTTTGCGTAATCCACCGATAACTCAAGCGGTGGTTTACCGGTACCAACTATGGCTGCGGATAGTAGGAGCGCTACTAAGTCTCTATTCACACCTACCTTAGTACTCCTCCTAAAGTTGACTTGGCACCACCTCATCGAGTTATCGAAGGAGTTCAGCGGCTTTACCGAGGCATCATCCTTCCAGATTAGGTTATCGCCAATTACTATGACGTCAGCCCTATGCGCCTCGGGCGCCATATTTGCGGTGCTTGATATCGATATTTTCAACTTACCCTCATACTTCTCATCACCTAATTCATTACCCGTGGCTACGGCGCCTATTATTGTCGTTATGACAATACCAGGCGGAAGCCTTGAGCTCACCTCCTCCATCAGTATTGCTGCATCCCTCGGCTTGGCGTCCCTGAAGAATTCAAACAATCCAAAATTCACCAAGGCCTTCCATAATTCATCAAGTACTGATGTATCGCCTTCACTATAACTCCTTAGTTTGGCGGTTGACCATACCTTATTGAAGAGTTCATTCAGATTGTTCAGTATTATTTTCAGTTCCTCATTTAAGTAATCCTTAATGCCGATAATCATACTAAACACCCTTTGGAAGCCCAAGCACGAGCTCTCCAAGGAGGTTACGCAGGATTTCAGAAGTGCCGGAGAGTATTGTATAGCCCTTACTATCTATATACCCAAAAGACCACTCGAATAAATCACCCTCAGCAAGAGCCTCGGGACCCAGCTTCGACACCGCCGCTATGTATATCTTCTCGAGAACCTCGGACGCCAACAACTTTATTGAAGCAGCCTCGGGCCCTACCATCTCACCCCTCAGTGCGAGCATGAGCATTCTATCATAAAGCTCCTTAACTGCCAGCGCCTCCTCGAGGAGCGCCAACGTATCCGCATCGCGCCTCACCTCCACCAGGTGCCTAGCGGCACTTGCTGCGGCGTAGGCGAAGGCGCCGCCTATGTTCAGTCTCTCGAAGTTCAGGGTAGTCATGGCAACCCTCCAGCCATCACCAACTTTACCAACCACGTTATCCTTGGGAACCTTAACATTATCTAGGAAGACCTCACTAAATCCAGGCCTGCCGTTAATCTGCTTTATCGGTCTATAGGTAATCCCCTCAGACCTGGTGTCTACGATAAACATCGTTAAGCCCTTATGCCTTTCCTCAGGTGAGCCAGTCCTAGCGAGCACTAGGTAGTAATTAGCCAAGTGGAAGTCGCTACTCCAGACCTTCCTACCATTCAGTACAAAGTAATCACCCCTATCCTCAGCCTTGGTGGTTATTGCCGCCAAGTCCGAGCCGCAGCACGGCTCGGAGAAGCCCTGGGCCCAGACATCCTCACAAGTCAATATCCTCCTTAAATACCTCCTTTTCTGCTCTTCACTGCCATGAAACAGAATGGCGGGGCCCGCCACGGATAAGCCAATTCCTGGACAGCCGGGGTAGACAATACCGAGACTAAGCGCCACATCCCTAACTACTAACTCCTTCCTTACGTCATCGCCATACCCACCATACTCCTTAGGCCAACTTATGCCGACTAAGCCGGCATTATATAATGTCCTGTGCCACCTAACGGCGGCATCAATGAACCTAGGGTCCTCATAGTACCAACCAATACCACCACGCCTAATCCTCATCTCAGGAGGAGCATTCTTAATAAACCAATCCTTAACGTAATCCCTAAACCTCTCGAGTTCCGACTCAGACATATAACATTATTAGTTATTAGTTAATTGACTCTTAATAAACATTACCTCATCATTAATCATAATAATGTAAAGCGATCATACCATCAATATCCACAGCATGGTTTTATAGTAATATATCTATCAATTCATAATCAATAATAAACGAATCAATAATATGTACTTTCGAGAAAAACTTAAATAATTTTTATTTATAATAAATTCAATGAATGAGCAGATCCAGCAACAACATAAGTATAATACAGAAGAAGAAGTCTTTAATGAAATTATACCTGGCTACCAATTAACTATTGACAAAATACTCAAGACAGGCATAACGCTATTTCCCAATAATGAAATTGTTTATTGGCCTCCAAATGGCCGTAGGCTCCACTTCACATTTAAAGAATTTAATGAAAGGGTTAACAGGCTTGGTTGGGTCCTTAAGGAACTCGGCGTAATTAGTGGTGACCCAAGGAGAATGGGTACGAGGGTTGCCATATTTGATTGGAACACGCATAGATTCCTTGAATTGCTATATGCAGTGCCCATGTACGGTGCAGTGCTCCAACCAGTTAACATTAGGTTGGCGCCTGAGGAGATCATCTACGTGATGAATAAGTCCAGGGACGAGGTAGCCTTTGTAAATGCTGACTTCCTACCATTGATAAAGGCGATAGCCCCAAAGCTTGAGTACCTAAGGAAAATAGTCGTTATGCATGATGGTGAGGAGCCGATAAAGATTGAGCGCATTAGCAATGCTGAGGTATACGATTATGAGGAGTTAATGAAGGAGGCCAGGGAATTCAACTACCCGGAGGAGCTTGATGAGAGGACTGTCATGGTGATGATGTACACCTCAGGCACCACAGGGTTGCCCAAGGCAACGATATTTAGGCATAGGGAGATAGTACTGCATGCAATCGCCGTATTAATAATCGCAGTGTGGAATTGGTACCCAGCGCATTACCTAAGGTTCACTAGGAATGCCTATAACCCACTCGGTGAGCCATCGCTTCTCCTTGTACCATTCTACCACGTGCTCGGTTGGGGAGCGCCGTACTATAACATCATGGGCGGTACACCGAAGATAGTACTGCCGGGTAGGTATGAGTGGAACCATATTATTAGGTTGATTAAGGAGGAGAAGGTAAAGAATGCGGGTGGCGTGCCAACAATGTTGTACCTAATGTTGAACAGTCCTGAGCTCAAGGACGTGGACCTAAGGGGGTTCCTATGGAGTCTTGGTGGTGCGGCGGCTACCAAGGGGTTAATTGAGGAGGCCAGGAAGAGGGGCGTGATATTGACTAATGGTTACGGATTGACGGAGACGGCACCGGTTGTTATAGCGCCTACACTGTCGCCGGACCTAATAATGAACCTAAGCGAGGAGGAACTACAGGAATTAGTGGTCAACAGCATTGGAAAGCCCCTACCATTTGTCCAGGCCAGGGTGGTTGATGAGGAGGGTAGGGATGTGCCTAAGGATGGAAAAACCGTGGGCGAGCTGGTGCTGAGGGCTCCCTGGATAACCCTGGGCTATTACGGAGACCCAGAGAAAACAAGGGCTGCCTTCAAGGATGGTTGGTTCCACACCGGGGACTTGGCAACGTGGGATGAGAGGGGGTTCATATACATTGTAGATAGGGCTAAGGACGTTATCAAGAGTGGCGGTGAGTGGATATCAAGCCTTAAACTTGAGAGCTTAATATCACTCCACCCAGCGGTTGCGGAGGTGGCAGTCATAGGCGCTACGCATGAGAAGTGGGGTGAGAGGCCCGTGGCCATTGTCGTGCTGAGGCCAGAATTCAAGGGCAGGGTTAAGGAGGAGGATATCATAAATCACGTGAGGACGTTCGTTGATGAGGGCGTTATACCGAAGTGGTGGGTGCCTGACAAGGTGATATTCGTTGATGAGCTTCCAAAGACCGGCGCGGCCAAGATCGATAAGAAGGTGCTTAGGGATAGATATAGAGATGTATTGATTAAGTAATGAAAATAATTATTCTCATTAAGAATTAAAAATAAATTTATTCCTATTAATCAGGGTAATTTATGAGAAAGGCATACATAACGGGCTTTCACCAGGTAATTGAGAAGGAGAGCAGGAGAAGCTTCTTTGAATTGATTGGCGAGACCGTACAAAGGACGCTTGAGATGGGTGGTATCAGTATTGATGAGGTGGACGGGTTGGGCATTGTTCACACCACCGCGGTTGATGAAAGGCCGATCAGGATAATGCTCGCTAACCAAGTCGCCAATTACCTGGGCATTGGGAGGCTTAGGTACATTGACGTGGCTGAGTTTGGCGGTGCCTCATTCAATGCCCTTGTTTATCGGGCCGTTAAGGCAGTGGAGAATGGGCTTGCGAGGGCTGTCCTGGTAATTGGCGGTGGCAAGAGTAGCGTATTTAGGAGGAGGGGCATTGATGAGGGTCTTGTGGCTAGGAACTACGTAAGTACCCACAGGGTTATTGAGTTCTTACCAACCAGTGACTACGCCATGGTGGCACTGAGGTACTCACACGTGTATAACGCCACTGATGAGGGCAGGGCAATGATCGCAGTTAGAGAGAGGGCCAATGCTAGGTATAATAAGGATGCAATATTCAGGGAGCCGATAAGCGTTGCCGATGTATTGAACTCACCAATGGTGAGTTATCCACTGAGGCTACTGGAGGTTGTGATGCCTGTGGATGGTATGTCGACTTTCCTAATCGTTAATGAGAGCTTGGCTGGGAAGTCGAAGATCACGCCCATCTCTATCCTTGGCTATGGCGAGGCCCACGATCCAAGCCCACTCTTTGATAGGGATGACATATTGAATACAGTTATCCCAATAAGCGCAGGCAAGGCGCTTAGCGAGGCCAACATTGGCATAAACGATATTGACCTATTCATGCTTTACGACGCATACACAATAATGGTCGTGCTGGAGCTAGAGGGTATTGGCTTGGCCGAAAAGGGCTTGGGTTGGCGGTTCGCAGAGTATCATGATTTCTCGCCGTCGTCAACATACCCAATAAACGTTAATGGTGGTTCCCTAAACACTGGGCAACCAGCGTACATGAGTGGCGGCGTGATACTCACTGAGGCATTAATCCAGCTGTCTGGCATGGCCGGTGAGAGGCAGGTTAAGGGAGCCCGTAGGGCACTTGTTAATGCAATTGGCGGCATACTTAATCATTCAACAACCTTGGTCCTTGGTGTTTAGTATGGAGCTCGAAGAATTACTGAAGGAGTACAATAGAATCTATGAAAATGGGTTAGTGCCAATAACACGGTGCAGGGCATGCGGCTATAAGTTCCACATGCCAAGGACCAGGTGCCCCAGGTGCGGCTCAACGAATCTAGAAGTTATTGGCTACGGCGAGGGCACCATCTACTCATACACAATAATAGAGAGAGGATTGCCAACAAGGACAGTAGTCGTTCTCGCAGACCTCGATGGAGCCAAGGTTAAGGCGAATTACGTTGGTGATTTGAATGCGCTGAAGATAGGGGCTAGGGTCAGGGTTGTTAGGAGGGATGGTAATATATACTTTACAAATTATTAAATAGCAATACATTTATTATATATGAAAATATATTAAGAGTAAAAATACACCTAATATTTACATTTACGGGTACTTCTACTGATTATATGGTCGAGAGAATTCTCATAGTTGGATTTGGGACCATGGGGAGCGGTATAGCCGAGGTCTTTGCCATGAATGGCTTTGAGGTAAATGTCTATGATGCCTACAGGGACGTAATACCCAGGAGCCTTGAGGGTATTAGGTGGAGCCTTGGTAAGCTACGTGAAAAGGGCTCTCTTCGTGAGGACGTTGATACCGTCATGAAGAGGATTCATGTGTTTGATAATCTGGGTAATGCGGCCAGGGATGTTGATTTGGTAATTGAGGCTGTGTTCGAGGATCCAAAGGTTAAGCACCAAGTATATAGGGAGTTGGAGGGTTACGTCGGTAAGGACGTAATAATAGCGAGCAACACAAGCGGTATACCAATAACCTACTTGCAATCGGTGCTTCAGTATAAGGGTAGATTCGCGGGCTTCCACTGGTTTAATCCGCCGGTTCTCATGAGGCTTGTGGAGGTTATAAAGGGCAGGGATACCAGTGATGAGACGGCCGGCGCACTCATGGACCTGGCAAGGAGGGTTGGTAAGGAGCCTATTCTCGTTAGGCGCGATGTAAGGGGTTTCATAGCCAATAGGGTGTTTGGTGTACTGAGTACGCAAGCCTTCATACTATATATGCGGGGCATCTATGACTATAGGGCGATGGACTCGGCGTTGATCTATAGGCTTGGGCTCCCTATGGGCGTCTTCGCACTCACGGACTTCACCGGGGGAATAAAGCTGAGTTATGAGAGTAGGAACCTATTTGAGGAGATAGATAGGGTGGCGCCTGAGACCGAGCCATCCAAGGGGCTGGCTAAGGCAAGAACATTTGTGTTCAGCCTAATTGAGAAAATGTACAGAGAGGGTAGGATAGGCATAAGGACTGGGAAGGGGTTCTATGAATACCCGGAGCCGGGCAGGTGGGTTAGGCCGGATATACCGAGGGAATTGGCCGACAAGGTGAATTTACTGGACCTGCTGGCGCCCATGGTCAACGAATCACTAAGAATGGAGAGGCTGGGTATATGCACCAGGGGTGATATAGACAAGGCACTAAAGCTTGGCTATAACTGGCCAAAGGGCTTATTTGAGATATACGGCAGAGACTTCACCGCAACGGATGTGGTGAATACGCTTAGGAGGATGAGCGACTTAATCCCAGACCTAAGGGAGTTCTATGAACCAGACCCAGCACTACTAAATGAGACTAAGTGATCGTTGGCCCTAAACAGAGTCAAAATCGTAACCCATCACGCGTTTATATCCCTTTCATCCCTAACCACTGTAGGATTAACGTGGGCGTTTCCTCCCAGGTACTTAACCGCCAGGTCAATTATAAATTGGGCGGAATTAATTAGCCTATCTTCATCGATGCCAGGCACTCCAGCAGTTACGATTAAGACATTCCTCGTCTCAGGCCTTATCTTGGTGGTCTCGGAATCCCTATAGGGATACACATGCAGTATTAAGCCATCCATTGTCGAGAGTATGATCTGGTTGCTGGTTAAGGATTTCCGTGGTGAGCCGATTGGGTTAAAGACCTCGCCATCCCTGGCATAACGAATGACCAGGTCTCTACCACCAAAACTATCGATGTCATAAAGCCCAATGGGCACGAGGTACTTTATACTCGCCGCATTACCAATATCAACCATCGGATTAATCCTTGGCAAATCCTCACCCCTAAGAACCCTCCTAAGCAACGCCTCCTGGGCAGGCCTCTGCTTTGTCGGGTCTATACCAAGCTCATGCCAATAGAAATCCCTGTAACGTCTAATGATTGGGTCATCCTTGAGACTGTCAAGGCTATACTTCGATCTAACCTCCTTAACAGTATCATTAATAACCGTCAACAACTCGCTTGGGTACTCGCCATTCCTCACATTATGTACAATGCCTACACCGACAAAGACCTTACCTCTGAGCTTATTGTCTATTGAGAATTTCACAAGGGCTTGTGTAGAACCCATTCATATTAAGCTTTACTGCGAAGTCAGCTCTGGTGCCACTCCTCATTATTCAGAAATACCAGTCATCATCACCATAAATTCATTAACTAAGGAAGTTTTTAATACCTACCTCAACGCATTTAATACGGTGATGACCACCTCGACCCCTGAACAGTGAAGAATGGTATTACGACTGATCAAGCCCAATACTCAACAAGACTAACCTTACGCCTAACAACGGCACCACAATTAGGACATTGAAGCAACTCCCCACTCCTCCACTTTAATGGATGACCACACCTAGGGCATCTCGCATAAACCACACCGAGCTGCGCATCCCTTAGAGTCAACGTGTACGGCGGGTCCTTCGATATTACCCTAGCCCTAATTATATCGCCAATGCCAAGAACCTCGCTGGCGCTACCTGGTTTACCATTTAATAATTGAGATGGAGGTACTATACCTGTCACATCATCCTTTAGTAATGTCTTATTGCCATTATTCTCAACACCAATTATCTTCACAATGACAACCCTATCATTTGGTATCGCCACAACCTTACCATAAACAATATCGTTCACCCTCAACAACAAATTACTACTCCTTATGGGTTTAACGCTGATTATGTGATCCTTATCATTGCGTATGACTACCCCCATGACCTGAGCCCTTAATTTACCATCTGCATCAACCTCAACATTCTCCCCGGGCAGGTATTCCTCAGCGACACCAACAACATCTCCTGGAGCAACAACCTCCTTACTCATGGCTCATCCACCACTTAAATCCTGACTTACAGTCCTTGACTAGTGAGCACGAAACCCTTTATAAACCTATACCCTAAGAGTCATTGTGGTTAAGATACTCGTAACGAATGACGATGGCATATACAGTCCAGGGCTCAGGATGCTGTATGAATACGTAAAGGACCTAGGCGAGGTTTATGTCGTAGCTCCAGAAACGCCCAAATCAGCCTCCGGTCTCGGCATAACGCTTCACAAACCTCTCAGAGTCTCAGTAATGGACTTATGTGGCTTTAAGGTATATGCGACATCTGGTACGCCCTCTGACACGATATATCTAGCGGCCTTGGAAATAACGGGCAGTGTTGACCTTGTCCTCTCGGGGATAAACATTGGTGATAACACATCAATGCAGGTAATACTATCATCGGGAACCCTCGGCGCCGCATTTCAAGCGGCACTGCTTGGTATCCCAGCCATTGCGTATTCCGTCGATGTTGAGAGCAGCGATGAGATTGAGGGTAATGATGAGCTTGAGCCTGTGCTTAGGGCTGTGGTTAGGGAGTCGGCTATGTTCGTGCTTAAGCACGGCATGCCCAGGGGCGTTGATGTAATTAGCATAAACTTCCCAAGGACCGTTAGCAGGGACATTAAGGTTAAGCTTGTTAGGGCTTCAAAGCTTAAGTTTTCTGAGAAGATTGACGTTAGGGTCGACCCACGTGGAGGTAAGTATTACTGGCTATTTGGTTCGTTAATTGAGCCTGAGGAGAACACGGATACATACGTTGTGCATAAGGAGGGTAATATTGCGCTTACGCCGTTGACACTGGACATGAATGCGATTGGCCCGCGTCAGGAGGTCGATATGAATAGCCTTAATAGGCTTGTTGACATACTGAATACGGCATTACTGCGCTTTCGAAGTTAAGAGAAATAGAACTTATAAAGTCAATCATGTTAATTAACATGGTATGGGTAGTCATCAAATGCTATATTTCGATGAGGTAAGGAGGGGTAATTATACGGTATTTGTGAATCACGTACTTGAGCAGATACCAGTAGCTTATAGGGTGGGTGCGGTTGACATAGAGGTGCTTAATAAATATAGGGACGATTTACTTGATATTGCTGATGAGTTAGGTGAGATTTATTGTACGGCTATGTCGACAGTCAATATGGACTTCTTTAAGGGAGGTGCTTGCATAGAATTTATTAAACAGTATTGGCGTGATTTTATCACAGATATTGATAGAAATGAGCATTGGATTAATATGATTATATACATGCTCAAGTTGTTTAGCGTCAATGTGGGTGTAACTGCACTGGTAACCTTACCAATACAATTGAGCTCATTAGCTGTGTCAATAATTAGCAGGGAGAATAAGCCAGTGACCCAGTTAGTGAATGCCCTTGGAAAGCTCTCAGCATTAACGGCAGCCTTCTATGCGGAGGCGCTGGTTCACTTACTGACTGAAAATGTCGGTGTGCCATTAAGCGCCTTCATGATACTTGCGGGAGGTGTCGTAAATGAGCTACTGAAGGTCTATGGTAGTGCCATTGCGTGAAATTTTTAAATACTCAATATAGTTTATGGTGGGTGTCCGTTATTGATTCACGCTTCACCCTGGAGACTCAATTCGATGTAAAAAGGATCGAGGAGGTGGTTAGGCAGTATTGGCATGAGGCGAATATTGAGGGTAAGTGGCATGAAGGCCCTGTAAATGTTAATAAGTGGTATACATTCCTCGAGGGCCCACCAACGACTAATGGCTTCCCACATGTTGGTCATATTAGGGGTAGGACGTATAAGGACGTTGTCCTTAGGTACCATAGGCTACTTGGTTATAGGGTTTGGGCGCAGGGTGGTTGGGATGAGCAGGGGTTGCCGGTGGAGATTGAGGTTGAGAAGAAGCTTGGGCTTAGGACTAAGAAGGATATTGAGAAGGTTGGTTATGATAAATTCAGCCTTGAGTGTAACTCATTGGTTGATTACTACCTTGAGAAGTGGAGGGAGGTTGGTACGAGGAAACTTGGTCTATGGTTAGACCTTGATAAGGCCTATGAGACTAGGAAGCCGTACTACATAGAGCATGTTTGGGCCTTCTTGAAGAATGCCTGGGAGAAGGGATTGCTATTTGAGGATTATAGGGTGCTACCATTCTGCCCAAGGTGCGAAACAGCCCTTAGTGATGCCGAGGTTGACCAGGGCTATGAGGATAGGGAGGACCCGTCAATATATGTTAAATTCCCCGTTGAGGGCGTAAGCAATACGTACCTTGTTATTTGGACCACAACGCCTTGGACGCTAATTGATAATGAGGCTGTGGCTGTTAATCCCAACTTTAACTACGCATTGGTTAAAGTCAATATTAATAATACCACGGAGTATCTATGGCTCGCTGAGCCCCTTGTGCCTAAGTTAATGGAGAAGTTCCGAATTAAGGATTATGAAATTGTTAGGGTTGTTAAGGGTTCAGAATTAGCTGGGACTAGGTATAGGCATATATACATGGAGAGGGTACCAATACATGCAAGTCATATTGAGAGAGCTCATTACGTGGTTCTTGCGGACTTTGTAACGCTTGAGGAGGGTACTGGGCTTGTCCACATAGCCCCTGCCCATGGCCCTGAGGACTTTGAGACGGCTAAGAAGTATGGCCTACCGATTACGAACTCTGTGGAGATAAATGGGATATTCAATGAAAATGGTGGTGAATTTAAGGGTAGGTATTGGCTTGATGTTTCCCAGGAAGTAATTAAGGATTTGAAGGAGAGAGGCTTACTACTTCATTACGAGACGATAGTGCATGCGTACCCACATTGTTGGAGGTGCGGTACGCCGTTGATTTATAGGTCTGATAGGCAGTGGTTCATTAGGGTATCAGCATACAGGGATAAGCTGGTTGAGGAGCTTAAGAAGGTGAAGATATACCCGGACTTCCTGAGGGATAGGTTTGATAACTGGGTTGCCAATGCCAGGGATTGGACGATATCGAGAAGTAGGGTTTGGGGTACGCCATTACCTGTTTGGCGTTGTAAGGATGACCCAAGTAAAGTCCTCGTCATAGGTTCGCTGGATGAGTTAAGGAAGTACGCTAAGTTCATACCCAATGTACCAAGTGAGATGCTTGTTCATAGGCCGTGGATTGACATGGTGAAGATAGAGACCGAGGACTGTAAGGAATGGGTTAGGGAGCCATTCGTTGTTGATGTGTGGATGGACAGCGGTGTTGCCTGGATTGCAAGTGTTGATGGGCTTAGAAATAAGGAGTTATTCAATAGGTTATATCCGTATGACTGGGTTACAGAGGCAATAGATCAGACCAGGGGTTGGTTTTACTCGCTGCTTGTCACGTCAGTACTATGGATGGGCAGGGCGCCCTATAAGTCCATATTAATTAGTGGTCACGTTGTTGATAAGTATGGTCAGAAGATGAGTAAGTCTAAGGGCAACGTGGTTTGGGCCGAGGACTTATTCAATAAGTGGGGTGCTGACCCAACGAGGCTTTACCTACTCACAAAGTCTGCCCCCTGGGATACAATGTCGGTTGACCCAGACGAGATCGCCGAGACAAGAAGCATACTTTCAATACTTTGGAATGTGGTTAAATTCGCAGATACCTACATGACCCTTGACAGGTTTGACCCAGCCGTGCATAGGCTTGAGGATTTAATTAGTAAGGGGTTAATTGAGGATAGGTGGTTGCTTAGTAGGTTCTATAGTAGGTTACGTAGGTTCATTAATTATATGAATGGCATGGAGCTTCATATGGCAGCAAGGGAATGGGTTAGCCTGGTTGTTGATGATTTAAGCCACGGCTATATTAGGCTTATTAGACGCAGGGTCTGGACCGAGGAGAGCAGGGAGGATAAGTATGCAGCGTATGCCGTACTTTACCACGTGATTAAGGGAGCCTTAATAATGGGCTCAGCCTTAGTGCCGCATATAACCGAGTATCTTTGGAATGCTTTTGTTAGAAAGTTTGAGAGGAATGAGGCAGAGAGTGTGCACTTAACGTTATTACCCCAGGTGAATGAGGGATACATAAATGAGAAGTTGGAGGGAGCCTTTGACTTACTATTTGCCATGTTCTCAGACATAGCGGAGATGAGGAATAGAATAAAGGTTAAGCTTAGGTGGCCCCTGGCAAGGGCGGTAATTAAGGTTGAAAATGCCAATAACCTAGAAATGCTGAGGCAGGTGAAGCACTTGCTTGAGTACTTAGCCAATGTTAAGGAGGTGGAACTTGTGAGTGAGATTGGTCAATGTAATGAGGATGAGTATGTTAGGGCTCAGGGAAGGGGTTACGAGATATGCCT
The DNA here is from genome assembly GCF_000148385.1 of Vulcanisaeta distributa DSM 14429. Classification (GTDB taxonomy): domain Archaea; phylum Thermoproteota; class Thermoprotei; order Thermoproteales; family Thermocladiaceae; genus Vulcanisaeta; species Vulcanisaeta distributa. Next base: position 1,224,841 of record NC_014537.1, read on the forward strand.
CAGTAAGGTCATGGATAGGAAGCTCTATTACGAAGCCCTCGCCAGGGAAGTTGTCAGGCGTATACAGACAATGAGGGCTAAGGCTAATCTGAAGGTTGATGAGAGGATTAGGGTATACGTTAATACGAATAGTGACGACCTGTTGGCGGCCATTAAGGAGTTCATGGTCTACATAACGAATGAGGTTAGGGCTGTAGACGTCGTTGTTGGTAATGTGCCGGCAAGTGCCTTCGCCATGGACTGGGACATTGAGGACATGAGGGTTAGGATAGGGATAGAACGCATTACTCAATAATCCGTTATAATACCCATGCGAATGAGGTGCTTAAGCACCCTTCTAACAACCTTTCTAATCACGACCCTACCCCTGAGGGAATTGAATAACTTAACCGCCGCCTTACGAACACTCCCTTCATTAACTAATTCCTGCAGTACCCTCCTCTCTTCCTCACTCATTGGTACATTATACCTAAGCGCCAGCCTGGCTATATCGACGGGGCTAAGCCCAACTGAACCATCATCTCTACGACCAATTACTCTAGTAACCTCCAGCGTGAGTATCGTGACCCAGTCATTATTGGTAATACTGCCATAAATGCTCTTTAACTCATCGATTAATGCTTCACGGCTGGTGAAGCCATCTGTGATTGCATCCTCATCTGTCAATTCCGAAATCCTCTTATACAGCACATTAACTATGCGTGCTTTAGCAACCACCATACCACCACTGTGGATAAACACCTCCCTATACTTCGGCCTAATGATGCCAAGCCTAATTGTCGTGAATCTACCATTACTCAGCTTATCCAGGTATTTCGACTTAAGCATTAGGTGCCTACCCAGGTAAACGATCCTACGCATCCCTACGGTTAATGAGGGAGAGAGCACTTTTAAAAGCGTTTATTCGCGATATATCTGATGAACCTTGGAAGTATCGTTAAATACGCAAATGCAGCCTATGCGGGTCTAATGATAGGATTAGCGGTATACTTTATAGTATTGATTAAGCATGGCTATACATTTGTGCCATCGGGCTCGATAAGTATTAATCAGTTATATGCATCAGGTACGTTGGGGCCATTAATGCTTGGTATTATTCCCTGGGTCATCATGGTTATGATTGTCGCAACAATATTTATCATCCTAATAAATATGATTTATGAAAATAGTCTAAGACCTAAGAGAGAAGTTACGAAAAGGAAAAAAGAGGAGAGGGGAAAGGGTAGGAGTAAAAAATAATGATGAATTTTGACCATTTATCGAGTCGAGAATGCTATTCAAGTTCCTTCTCAGTCAGTCTACGTTTTACAGCCCTATCGAAGACTATCCAATTCCTGTACCACTCCTCATTAACCTTCTTAAGCTCAGTTAATATAGCCTTAGTTAGGTCCTTAGCCGTGACCTTATCAACATCCATGAACTGACACTCAACCTTCCTGGCAATCCTCCTAGCAACATCAATCGGTGCGCCCGTCTTAAGTATGCTGACTATAACCTTCTCAATTATGAAGTCCTCCTCAGAACCATCCCTCTTAATCACCTTATTTACCATACTAATAATTAATAAAATCTTACCTAAAAATACCTTTCCCAAATAATTAAATATTAGTCCTAATTACTACCTTCTAAGGATATTTTGTGAGGACAGCAGTGATTCAATTTTATTAATATAAAGCGTCTTCTCAACCTCCTCATAATTGTCATTAACCCTGATCATACCAAGCCTAATGTGGTCGACCAGGTCCTCATTATTAAAGGACTTGGGTATTGATATCACGGCCTTGCCAGTGTTATAGTATATTTTCTGCAACACACCCAATGATAACAGATAATTATTCTTATCCTCCAATGCCACGAGTAGACCTCTCTCCCAATTTATTGGTAGTATTGCTATGCTAACATCACCAAGATTCTTAACCTGAAATTCCTTAACATTGCCTATGGCCACAGCAACCCCTCCCCACTGCTCAACATAATGTATTGATATGTTGAGACTCCTTTGAATTAACTTCGTAATATAACTATCATACCTTAACCCGTTGAATAATGGTAAATTCACAATGGGCTTTTCCCTAAGGCTAATGCTTAATTCCCTGGAGGGCATTAGGTACTTACTATAGCCCATTTCTCTCCGTATCTTCCTATCATCTCTATCCCTAATCCTGGCATTGGGTGGTGATGGTAATATAATTGTATTCTTAATGGCATTAGTCAATTCTTTAAGTAATTCATTTACTTCATCGCCACGCCTAATAACGATGGCATGACTTATGTTCGCACGCCTAATCATCTCAAGCTTAAACTTTACGGCATCTGGTTCCGAGACCCAACCATCCGTATTTATTACTATAGTATCAACGTTATAATTATACTTAAGTTCGTTAACTAACTTTGAAATGGCGTTCAATACGTAATCCCACACATACTCTATACTCGTCGTTTTCACGAATATTGACCTTAAATTTCTCAATTGCGTTAAATGCGTTATGAAGTTTGTAGCCACCGATGCTGATACAGTAGTCGGTGGTCCAACGTCATTTTGACCTGGATCACCATCAATAACACCAACCTTAAGTCCTTCTTTCACGCCCTTATTAACGAGTATTGTTGTTACCGTTGTTTTTCCCACATCCATGGCGCCAAGCACCGCTATAATGGAGTTCCTTAGCTGTATGGTAGATAATGCATTATCCCATGCGTCAATTACCTCGTTGGTTCCATCTATTTTTTCTATCTTTCCCTCAGGACCAAGCACAACGTCTATTTTACTTTCGCTAAGTGACTTTGCGATTATCCTTCTACCCCTCATGACGGTGAATGAATTACCAGGACCATACTCAACACCTAGCACGTAGAGTTTACCATCAATTATTCTAATACTCGCTGGGCCATCAATACTTAGAAATTCATTGGGTCCTACTGACTGTATTTCCACGGGTATAATTATTAATTACGTAATTATTTAAGCTTGATTACTCAATAGGATTAGGAATATGCAGGATAACCCCTTAATACAGTGCCAAATCCCTGAAGTCGTACGGTATTGGCTTACCTTTTTTCTTAAGTTCGTCATATCTACTCGCTAAGAATTCCTCAAGTATTGGGCATCCCTCGTACCTACCCTCCCTTGGGCACCTATGATCCTCGGTATTAAATAATATGAAGCAGTCGCCAGACCTTGTGTCATAGTACGGGCATTTCTTGTAGTAGTCCTTCATTGATCTTATTATCCTGACGATCCATCGTTGCTTTGGGTCCTTTATTTCCCGCTTTAATTCATATTCGTTTAGATCTTCCTCATCTGAGTAACCATACCTCACTAAAACCACCTTTTTCGAAACGACTAAGGCGTTATTGATTAAGGATATTAATACCTTTCTCCTCATGCAGAGGCAAATTAGTTAAAACGATGTAGCACTAAAAATTTAAAGCTCAAGAACTGCGTTTGTACTGAATGGCATCAGGCAAGGAATTGATGGCATTACTACCGAGGTTATCAGACCTGGTTAAGAGGGAGGAGATCCAGGTTAATAAATTGATCGCGGATGCGATAAGAACGAAGGGCGTTAAGAAGATACTCACGGAGTTGGAGAGGGAGCTTAAGGGGTTGAATGATATTGCGATGGACGTGCTAAGCAGCCTTGCGGTGGGTAGGCATGTATTAATAATGGGTCCCGTGGGTATAGGGAAAACCACATTAGCGGAGACCCTGGCTGAAATACTGCATATATCTGAGCCCCCATACATTGAGGTTGCGTGCCATAGCCACATGACGGCGACGGAATTAACGGGAGATATTGATATAGCCGTAGCCCTGCAGGCAGGGCTTGACCATCCACTGGCTTACATACCGGGCCCTCTCGTAATGGCTCATGGCGGTATATTAATACTTGATGAGATAAATAGGTTAAATCCATACAGCCAGGCAGCCCTGCTTCAGGTCCTGCAGGAGCATTACGTGTTTATAAGGGGCTTTAAGATAAGGAGTGACTTCCTCGTAATAGCAACGTCGAACCCAGCTGAGTACTCAGGTGTTTACGAGCTTAGTGAGGCATTGGCTGATAGGATGAAGGTTGTGGAGATACCATACCCAGACAAGGACCTACTCAAGTCAATACTTTCCTGGAAGAGTAGCCTATACATGGAGCACCTAGGCCTTAAGGCTCCGGACGCATTAACGGAGGTTACGGCGACATTCATGACGTTAGTCGCCCAGGATAGCAATATTGAGGTGGGTCCAAGTATTAGGTCTGCGATTTATGCAATTACCACGGCCATGTCCAGGGCCTGGCTTGAGGGTAGGGAGGTCTCATTAAATGACTTGAAGAGGGAGATCATTAGTAACATGGTTAATGTCGTGCGTGGTAACTTTGCCAGTGAGACTGAGAAGAAGGATTACCTTGCACGTAAGTTTGACGAGGCCGTGATGATGTATAGGAGATATTCAAGGAGATGAGCATTAATATGAACAGGCATAAGTAATTAGATGGGTAAGTTATTTAATATGGCGCACATTATCCATAGTGGGGTTAAGACTTGAGCACGAGTATTGACCCAGCACAAATAATTACGAGGGTGCTTAGCAAGGTTTATGAGTATTTACAGGAGGATTCAAGGGTTGTTAGGCCTGGCTCGGTGAGGAGCTTTGAGGCTGCCGCTAATGACATAATGATGAGGATAATAATTGAGGGTGGTGTTGATTATGATAAGTTTAAGGAGACAGTCATTAGGGTCGGCATTGAAAACCTATACTTATCGGTAGAGACCTCGAACCCAGATGATAAGAAGAGGGTTCTTGAGGAGGCATTTGAAAGGGCCTTTGAGGATGTTGAGAGAATGCAGGAGGAGACTGAGGAGGCTTCAACACAGCAGGTTGCCGGATTCAACGTTAATAATGTTGGTGAGGTTACTGAGGGTGAGAATATGGAGAGGGGCGATTATGAGAAGGGCGCGGGTAATATCGGTGGTGGATTTGGTGCTGAGTATAGTGCTGAGGAGAGTCAGGAGTTACCAATGAGCAGGTCATTAATTGCCAATGTCAATGAGCATAGCAAGGATGCAAAGCTCGACTCAATAATATCAACAATATATGAAATTCTATACGGTGGTGTTGGTACTGTTAATTTCCTGAACCTGGCTCAATTAATAAACATGTTCATTGACCCATACGCAAACATTATGGAGAAGATTAAGGTCCTCAGGAAGATGGAGCCATACCTCAGGAATTATGGCTTACTACCCACAGACTTCAGGAGGAGTAGGGATGGGGAGAGGATGTTTGAGGCTTTGAGGAATGTGGTTAGGAATGCGATGAGTGGTATGGGACAGGTGAAGGTCGTTAGGTTCACGGATATCGACAAGTATCCAACATACGTGGTCAGTGTTAGGGAGTATAAGATCGGCGATAATTACTTCGACGTCGACCTGCAGAAGACGGCTATGAACCTAAGTAGGAAGTCCATGATGCATAAATTATTCACGAATAAGGACATCGTGGTTAAGGAGTATGCGAATGTAAAGACAATAGATATCGTACTGTGTCTGGACGTTTCGGGGAGTATGAGGGAGCTTAGTAATGGCATGCCTAAGATAGAGATTGCCAAGGATGCGGTGGCGCAGTACATTCAGTTCCTATCAAAGACAAATGATAGGCTGGCGATGGTATTATTTAACTTCAGGGCTGACGTACTATGGGGACTGCACCAGGTTAGGAGGTATTGGCAGCAAATGAATTACATGCTTAAGTATGTATATGCGGGTGGTGGTACAAACTTGGCCAACGCCCTTGAGAGGTCCAGGGAGGTATTGACCAGGTCCAGGAGTAATTCTAAGCATGTGATTTGCGTAACTGATGGTAGGACTGTTAACTCAAGCATGTGTATTAAAGAGGCCGTTAGGCTTAGGAGGAGTGGCACGACAATATCTACCATAGCCATTGGCGAGAATAGTGATGATGAGTTGCTGATGAGACTTTCGAAGATTGGCGGTGGCCTATTCATAAAGATTAGCAGTATTCATGACCTGGGTAAGGCATTGATAATGGATAAACTACATAGCATGTGACTTAGGGCCCCTAATAATACACTGGGCATTAGCTTGTTTTCTTTATATATTCACATGCGATTATTAATTTGGTGACTTTAGTGCTTAGGTGTTTCAATGATTTCGTAAGTTTCATAGTGAAGTATCCATTTAGTAAGGAGGGGCTTACTAGGTTCAGGGAGATAACGAGTGAGAGGGGGATATACATTAATGACCTTGCAAATTCAGTAGTAGGTAGGCAATTACTTCAGCGGGCTTACGAAATACTCAGTGAGGCTATCCTGAAAAATTCAATAACTGATGATCCCGACCTCGGTGAGGATGAATTACTGGCTCATTACATAGCCATAGTACTTGCGGCGCACCTGGATAAGTCGCTATGGAGGAGGTTCGCGGATGTTGAGAGCAAGAGGTTTTCTGGTAAGTTAGCGCTTGAGGATCCTGACTGCGTGATATACATAGCTAAGGAATTCGGTATTAACGTCATGAGACTTAGAGATCTTGATATTTATGATGAGAGCCTAGCACTGGCGTTTGACGTTGGTGTTAGGGTTTGGGATTACCTGAGATTTATGCCCAAGAACGACCCCTACTGGAAGCTAGTTAATAGGTATCTACTTAAGGGTTGGGTATTGATGACGTATAAGGACCTTGTTAGGCTTGTGGAGGAGGCTGTTGAGAAAAAGGTTCTTGAGCTAATAAGTAAGGCGCACGAGAATCTTGATGAGACGAAGCCGTTAATCGACGCACTCGGTGGTATGAAGGAACTTATGGAATACAGGTCTGGGTTTACGACTAAGGTCAAGGTTCAAATAACTGGATTAACACCACCGTGTATGGAGGCAATAATTAATGAAATTAAGTCTGGAGGTAATCCAAGTCACCAAGCCAGGTTTGCCGTGGCTGCTTACATGCTCAGGAGGTGTCATGACCTTGAGGGTAAGCCCATTGAGGATTGTGTTGAGGATGTTGTTAATTTATTTAAGACCGTGGCTGACTTTGACGAGAAGAAGACTAGGTACCAGGTTGAGCACATAGCTGGGTTGAGGGGTGGGCGTAAGTTCTACATGCCCCCATCCTGTCATGAAATGAATAGCCTGGGGCTATGTCCGACAAACCTTGGATGCGGTGTTAAGAGCCCACTTCAATATACGGCTAAGGCGATTAAGAAGTATCAGTCAATGCAGCAGGCCCAGGGTTAGGCATACATTGTTGTACCCTCACCCTGCCTTTGTTGTTGTGGTAAAGGTGCAATAGGCATCGCAGGTGGAATACCCAATTCCTTAAGTAGCAGGTTTACTTCGAAGAATACGTATTGCCCAATCATCATTTGAATAATTTGTGGAGATTTACCTGAGTTTACGGATTTAGCAATATCCTCAACTTGCCTCGGGTCGCCCTGGATAATTAACGCACCTCTAATCGATATGTTAACTATTGATGGGTTCGAGCTTGCGGCTAGTGAGAATGGTATTTCAACAATGTCACCTCTGACTATTGCGTTGGGACCTATGACGAGGTTAACGTTAAACGCAACCTGCGTTTGGGGTGGTATTAATTGAAGGCGTTCAGCATGTAGGTAATCGAACCTTATGCCCACGGCCTTAAACGATACTCCAGACATACTTGGCAAAACACTTAAATTTAAATGGTAATTTAAAGTCTACGCATGGGGAGTAATCAATCTAGGGAAACCTTGGATTTAATAAGGAAGGCATTGGTAAAGGTGGGTTCTGAATTGAACAAGAGAGGTATTGACTTTATCCTCATTGGTAGTGCGGTGCTACCCCTACTTTACGGAATTGATTGGAACATACATGACATAGATATCTTCATAATAAATAAATCAACAATAACGGAGCCCGAGGTATTTGAGGAAATTGCCAGGGAGAATGATTGGGACGTGGGCATGGACATGAATGGCATGATGTACTACGAAATTCTCGTTAATGCCCAGGTAATTAGGGTTGATCTCATGGAGAACATACTCGACATATATATACCTGAGGAAATGATAAGGAATGCAGTTAAGGTTAAGGTCAACGGTCTTGAAATAAGGAGTATAAGGCTTGAGGACTTACTAGTCCTGAAGGCCAGGGAGGCCAGTGAGGAGGGTGACGAATTTTTGTCGAGGATCGCTGAAATTCTAGCGGACCCAGAGAGTAAGGTAAGTATTGACAAGGAGTACCTGAGGAGGGCCATTAATTACTACGCAGATGATAAAGACTCAATAGAAAGAAGGCTCGAGAAATCAGGCATATATCTCGAGTAAATCACTTCATGTGCTCAACGGCGTAAACATAAATACCATCAAGAACGCCAGGACCACCCTCACGGCCATGCGGGCTAATCCTCTCATCACCCCTCAACGTAGTGGCTAACTCAATGTTTGCCGCAAATTGGCTAACGACTTCCTTATCAATACCTTCCACGACTATGTCATCCTTAGTCGTGGAAACCTTGACACCCTTGGGTATGTTGAGGATTATCTTCGACCTCCTACCCATGAAATTCTCAATAATTAACTGATTGCCCTGAACCTTGGCATTCATTGGGAAGTGGGAGAATACGATCTTAAGCTTATACCTCCAGCCCCTCGTAACTCCAAGAATCATATTCCTAATATGGCCAGCCACGGTACCAACAACGGCCTTCTCACTCCTACCAGCGAAGTAGGACTCAATAATTATGGAGTCATCAGCAGGCCTTATAATAACCGGTATGTTTCCGAAGTTCCTCTCCAGGGTGCCTAATGGACCCTTAACAATGACCTTACTACCGTTAATATCAACCTTGACACCCTCCGGAACCTCCACCTCCTCAAACACGTATGGTTGTCTAGCCATATCGATTTGATGATTGATTAAACCCCTATTAAAGCGTTTAGTATCGTTAAAATCATTCAATAAATAGCAATTTTAGATTTAATGATGCGATGTGGCTCACGTTCAGCTAAGTTTAAAAACCTATCATTCAATTTAATATTAATGCTCAATTCCAAATTAAATGCCAAGGGACAGACAAGCGCAATCGAGGTGGCAATAATAATACCGGCAATAATAATCGCAATAATAGTATTCATAGCCCTAATACCCAACTATTCCTACTCCGCAGGCTCCGAAGTAAACACCTTCCAATTAAACGCCATGGCACAATCATTACTCCAATACATAATCACAAACCCAGGAAACCCACAAAACTGGGGCCTAAACGCAAGCCAACTGGCGGCATTCGGACTAGCCCAACCAAACCAACCATACAACCTAGACCCATTCAAGGTACTGGCCCTAACCTACTGGGACTACCAAAACGGAATAAACCCACTACCACCACCATCAGAAACGACAGCAATATGTCAAGTACCGCAATCAAGTAGTGGCTTCTTTGGTTACTTAAATAGTCTCAACATTACAGGCCTATACATAACGGACTACTTCATACTAATACCAACCACCCTATCAAAGGCATCCCTCAATTACAACAACGTGAAGGAAATGCTGGGCCTAGGCAATAACTACGACTTCAAACTAATGATATACCCCGTGTTCAACGTAATAGTAACAAACAACACATCGACAAACACGGTAACCGTACAAGTGACCAGGTTCAACACAAACCCACAACAACCGGTACCCAACGCAACAGTACAAATAACATACACAATTATGTATTACAGCACCACAAGCGGTAACAAATTTAGTTTCGCAATATGCGCGGGTACATCACCTCCAGAGACCACCAACAATAACGGAATAGCCACCTTCAACATGGCAACCCTAAGCTGCACAAGCACGACCGGCAACCTAACCGTGAACCACCCATACATAAGTAACGCATCTAGCATATACATAGACGCATACGCAAGCATAAGCGGGATTGGAGACCACGGCTACTTAATATGGCCGAATAACATAACAATACCACTACTGATGGTGATGATACTACCCAACAACACAAATATGAACTCAATACTCTTCATAGACCCAAGCGCCCTCAACACGACCTGCTTAGAAATCATCTACAACAACACTGGGAAGAAATCACTTGGGCTAAGGGTAATGGCAATATACAAATCAGTCTATGGATATGTATTTCAAGAAACCAACTTTACCCTAAATCCAGCAAACGGCAATAGCCAACAATCATACCCAGTGCCCTGCACAACTACATACCCAGGTAATGGTAACCCAAATAGCGGCCAAAAGAGCTCGGTGTGCTACTGGAACGTACCCAGCTCACCGATGTTCCTCATAGTCACCGTCTACAGAAATTCCCAAGGACAGGCAGGCAGTGTACCTAAGTCGCAGATCCTCGTAATACCCTACGGAATATCGCCACAATTCTACCTAAGCAATAGAATCATAGTCTTCGGGAAATCAATAAAGAACGCCCCAGTGGGCACGGCAACATCCCTAGTCTACATAGGAGACTCAGCCTACTACGCAACACTGTACCTATACTACGGAGGAAACGTCTTCGGCCCAATAGGGTGATGGGCATGACTGGCATTGGCAAGAGGGGTCAGGGGTTATTAATCATTGCAATACTCCTGGTACTCCTGGTACTCGTAATAGCCCTCATATATAGGGAATTCACCATGACCCCAGCATACATATACCAAAGGAGCGTGTACTACGCCCTTAAGTACGACCCGCAGGTAATCATTGAACAACTAATACAGGTAATGAATGCCGTGGTAACGGGCTATGCGATAAACTACAGTCAATTTCTAATGAATGAGGGAGTCGCCCTATACCTACATGCACTAACCTCCATGCCTGTGTCTTATTCATTATCTAATGTGATTGAATCACAACTAAAACTAATGATAAACAGCATATACACACCAACAGGACTAATAGTACCAGAGAACAACCTAAACACAAGCATAACAGCGGTGACCGGGTTCTACGGAGCCCTAGGAATACCCGGCATTAAGTACGTGTACTCAGGAGGCAATGCATCATCAATACTAGCAAGCGCCCAACAAACCTACGACCTACCAAGCCTAGGAATACAACACCTAACACTAAACTACTCCATAAACTTAACAGCGTCAATAGCGGCAAACGGCACCTGTAACATAAACCCAAACATAATGATTTATAACACAACGCTGGAGTGCATATTCAACTTCAAAACAAACACATACACATGCACCGGGCCCGGAATATACACCACAGGACAAGCCAACTCACTATGGGCACCATATTACCAAGCATATTCCAAACAGCAAGAATATTGGAAAAATGGCACTGGTTGGGTGGCTTCCTCAGGCCCATACCCACTGGTGTTTGTATACCCAGTTGATGAATTAATGGGGCAAAATGGTTTTGTAATATCCGCAACCTTCGATGTAACGCAATCACCGAATAATTACTTAGTGGGCATAAACTTCCTAACACCAACACCACCAACCAGCGGCACAGGCAGCAACGGCTACACTATTTGCGTTATACCAAGTTCTCAGCCAAGCAATAATCAGTACAAATGTACCGTTAGCTATAGGATAAGTTCAACTTCAACCATAATAAATGTGACAGTTAAAGTAACGCCAAATAATCCCATTAATCTATTTAGTGGTAGCATTACCGGAAATGTCTCTATATATGTTAATGGTACAGTTGTATATTCGTCAAGGATTTATTTACCCAACTTTCACATAATACCGAATACAATATTCAGTAATAATGCATACATGTTAAGTGGTTATAATTCAAGTAGTGGGAAATACATTGGTTCCTGGGTGGCGCTAATATTCAGCAACGCCGCGGTAGTGAACGCCTCAATAAAGTACTTCAACAGTTATAAACTACCTACGAACATACAAATACAGGTATCCATAAACAACAAGCCAGCACTGGGCACAACACTCAGTGGGCTAGCTGTAACACCCACATTAGGGGCATCAAGCTTCAACGTAAACTACGCCGTATGTAACATAACAGATAACGCAATAGTATTCAACGTACAAATGCCCTGGCCACCCACGGGCTACCCAACAACCCAATACCTAGTGCTCATTAACTACAGCAACGTAGTATTGGCACTAAATCCCTGGGCTAACCCACAGAACTCACTGATTCCGCAGGGCTATTCGGCCACGTCGTTGGTGCCATACATGGCTTACGTACTTAATAAGTCAAGTAATGAGCTTATTGTTAATACTTACTTCATAAACCTTGGCATACCCACGCTACTATCGATATACGGCTCAAGCACGGGCTTATACATAACGAATATAATCAATGGGTATGTATATTCCGTAATGGGCCCGGTAATACCATCATCATTAAACGTGCTTAAGGTTAATAATGTATTTCCAATGCATGTTATGTCCATATTTACGTTTAACGAGACACTGTATAACCTAGCCGCTGGATACACGGTAATAAGCCAGGTAGTTCCACCAACGCAAACCGAAATAACTGGTTACGGAAATACGAATAATTACCCAAGTGGGCTCTACAATTGGGTCACTGAGTATGAGCATTTCCCCAACCAAACACTACCCTACACATACTTTAACTACACAATACTTAACTGCTGGGGGACAACACAAAACAATAATGAATACGTTAATTATAACCTGTACTACATATACGTAAATGGTCAGCTTCAATATAATGGCTATACACCAACTCAATACCTACCATCATGTCAAGGTTCATATTGGTGATGCCTATGAACGCGCCACCCGTTAGTCATGTTCGTGGACAGGTAAGGATCATTGAGGCCATTGCGACGACAATAATCGTGCTCATACTAGCGGCCCTACTTCCAATAATCTTCAATTCACCGACAACGACACTAAGGAGCCAGGTACAGACAAACACGGAGTGGTATGCGTATGACGTATTGCTGACGGCCATTAATAATCCACAATTCACGTACTATGTACAACATAATAACTGGAGTGCCATTCGCTCGCTCCTCAACACTATCGTTGGTCCTCAGTATGATTGGTACATTGCAGTGGTCCCGTATAGGAAGGTCGTATCTATAGTATCGGTAATGAATTATGGGAACTACGTATTAATACCCCTGAGTATAATACCGAAAGTTTACTACGCTCCTCCACTGGGTATGCCAATATTCATGACTAGTATGAGTGTGTCAATGCTCTCGCTAAATGTCTATACAATAAACTCCATACTAGGTGGTAAGTACTCAATAAACATCACTATGCCTTTATCGAATGTAGCTTTCATACAGTGCAAAAACTTGTTTAGTACGAACATAACACAGTGCATTAAAAGTGGTAATGTTAGGATGATTAATTGGTGGCTTGAGTCCTTTGACCCACGTACTGGCGTTGCGGTGGTTTGGCTTAATGCCACCGGTAATGTTTACATGCTCGTGTCCAACGGCAGTATCCCTTACAACGTGTTAAGTAATTCCTACTGCCAGTACCCATATTGTTACCCAATCGGTGGCGTCAGCAACATTATGTACTCCTCATTCAACGCCCCATATAACAATGAACCACAGTTCATTAACTACTACACACAGCAAGCACTATCTCAATGCTATTCAAGTAGCAATGGCATGTATGGCGGCAGTAATTACCTAGTTATGATAAAAACAAGCGGCGGAACCGCGTCAGGACAAAGCCTAAATGCGCCAACAACGGTCAGTTGTACCCTACCGGTAAGCGTTAATGATAACGTGGGTGGAATTAACGCATACTTAATTGGTCAATTATTGACGTCAATCCCAGGCACAAGCTTCACACTGGGCTTTAGCAATGTTGAGGTGGAACTGGGTGTCTGTTTCGTTAATGGTACGTGTATCAATGATTATACGGGATCGGTTGCTGGTGCATCATTCCCAATAAGTATTGGCAATGTAAATGCCGCCGAGACTTACGGAAATACCCATGAATACCTATCTCTAAGTGTTAATGGTAATACCGATATCACGTCACTACCTAGCTATTACTACGTGTACCTACTCACGCTGTCGTTATCGTTAGATCTTGCGAAATGCGGAATAGATGTAAATGCATCAATATATGACTTAGTTACAATGAGTAGCGTGTCGCTTTCATATTTCTACAATCTAACGAGTAATGATGGACTTAATTGTACGCAATTAATGTCACTTCCAAACATAACGAGCATAAGCCTAACGATGATACCCAGCAACATATTACTACAACAAAGCACACCACAGAATCCAAATAATGACGTTTACTATGTCTATAATGCCACAACCATAGTCTATGACTTGTGGGTATCGCCAACACCAACAACGTCCTACTACATACCAATTACAATCTCTTACAACTTTGAATCCATCGATAAGTACAACGTGGTGCCTCAGCAGTACAGGGAGAGGTTCTTCCTAAGTGGGTTTGCACCCACCGCCTCTGCCTATGCCATCATTCAGCTGCCCAACGGCACCTACTACCTGGTTTACCTGGGCCTAATGAGTGTGGCTAGTGGGTGATGGGTATGTCCAGGGGCTTGAGCGAGATTGTTAGTATGGTCATTATCATGGGTGTCGTAATCGCCCTGGGCCTCATATTCTACATAATCGTTGGAATCAACTTTAGTAAGGCATCAGCGAGTGTGTCGGTCTCGCAGATCGAGACCTTATTCGATAACATAGCCACCGACTTGGACAGCGCCTTGTCCAGTCCTATGCCATCTAACGTGCTTAGTTATCCGGTCTTTATGACGAATTACGGAACCTACAACGTTGCGCCATCTTTTTGTAATTTAACGATTAATGGAATAACCGCATATAGTAGTGGCGGTGTAGTATTTGGTGTACCGCCAGGCTATGGCTCAATGCCCAGCGGCTACATTAACGTGCTCCTGGGGAATAGGAGCCTAATAGTGGCTAATGAGTCGAGTAATTTATTTAATGTGGTGTTCTATGGGGCCTCCACAATCTCCGGCGTGACTTATGGTGAGTTCATTGCGTTGTATCCTAGGGTTGCTGTGCTTACCATGGGTGGTGGTCAGTATGAGTTATTGGTGCCGGTGTTGATTGGTCGTTTTAATCCCAGCCTTAGTAATTTGCTTGTGTTTAATGTTACGTATCCAATCTCGGTTAATTATAACTATGACAGGCCCGGGACGTACATCATTAATTACACATGCGGCGCCAAGAATGAATTGTTAAGTAGCGACGTTGTGCTTAATGGAAAAATTGAAATACTCCCTGTGTACATATATGTGTATTATGGGTGATTGAATGAAGTCTACGCCCAAGCCCATCCATACCCACTGGAGGCACGGACAAAGTGACGTATTGAGCACTGTTATCCTAATTGCCGTGATAATGGTCGTGAGCGCCATATTTATAGTCTTCTCCATGGTACAATTTGGTAATGAGGTTTCTCAATCATCCATCGAGTACATTGCCTCGTTTCTCACGAATGTTGCGGATGACATCGATACATTCATGTTCGTTCCAGGCGCAATACTCGTGTATCAATTACCGAATACAAATTATGGAACATATAATTTCGTAAACTCACTATGTAACATATCCATTAGCGCGGCTTCGAGTAATGTCATTAACGAGGTATCCGGCGGATTGGTATACGGTGTACCACCCACGTATTTCTCACTGCCGCCTGGGTTCAGTACGGTGTGGAGGGGTTCTACATTTAATGGAGCACCTACATCATCATTGAATGATTTCTCATTGATCGTTAGTTACCAAACGCGCGTCTTAATGGGTACATCAATGGCTGTCCTACAGTTTGGTTATGGTAACTTCAACGGTATTAGCTATGGCACTTACTTGGTCATGATTCCTAGGGTCATGGTTATAAATGGTACTGGGCCCAGCGGGATTGGTTACGTGTACATACCAGTACTTAACCTAGTCAGTAATCAGGGTAGGGGTAAGTTAATCATTAGCATTCAGAACATTAGTTCTCAGTCAATAGTTCTTAAAAATGGTGGTGAATTAAAGATTAGCGAGGTCTGTCATTTCGGCAATGGCGTCAAACCAATAAGCTCAAGCGCCGTTGTGGTTGGTAATACCGTGTACGTAACCATAGTTCAAATAGGTGTTGGCTTTGGGTGATGGGCATGGACACACTGGCCTTTATAATAATGACCGTGGCCCTCATGGTTCTGGTTATAACCTTCACCTGGTACATGAATTACTACGTATCCATGAACCTGCTCAACACGGCAAATTACATAACCTCACTGGTAACGTCAGCATTGAAGCATGAGACGGAGACCGCCATATCAATAGCCTCCTTCAGCGATGTTACTGGGAGTTTCAACTTCACATTTATGCTACCCACATCGTCATTCTCAACCCAGGGACTCGCCATAAACTACAATATAACCCTATACCCAAGGAAAGAAGGTGAGATAATCGAACTTATGGCAAACATAACCGTGACGGCAAGCCTAGGCCCTATAACGAGAGTAATGAGGACGACAACTCTACTCTACGCATCAACACAGCCATATAATATTACCGCTTATAACTGCGTTAATAGAAATCGTCCAGTAAACTTAGTAAATTCCATATGGTTATATCAGGTGCCGGTGAATTTATCGAACTATATCTGTACCTGGAATAGTAAGGATATTCAGCTGGGCTATGCAGTAATAAGTATAAATAAGGGTTATCAGGGATAATTCATTAAATCATGAATATGAACATTAATGAATTAAGGTTGTTTCCTTGGAGCAATTACGGCGTTGTCTTCACAATACTCTTTGGTTCAAGGGCCTGGGGCAGGATTGTTAAGGGTGATTGGGACATAGCCGTTTGGCTAATAGACATTGATAAGTACGTCGACCTTCAATACTCCTTATCCCGGTTCCTCCGCGTTCATGAGGAGTATGTAGATCTCGTGCTACTTAATAATTATGAATACCTGCCCTGCTCATTAATAATCGACATACTTGGTAGGGGCAAGGTTATTTACTACAGGGACCTGGATGAGTACTTAGACATTAAGTTGAGAGTCCTAAAGCCCTGCTTTGACTTCATGATTGATGCCGAGAAACTTGACTTACTGAGGACGCAGATAGATGCGGTGATTAGGAGATGGGAGCGATAGAGCGATTGCTTAAGCTCCTCCTCCATTACACGACATTGCTGGATAACTTAAGCGTTAATGACCTAGATGACGTGTATAAGTACCTCTCCGCCATATACCTACTCCAGGTTCAGGCCCAGTCATTAATTGACATTATGGTTAAGGCAGCCTCGGCCCTGGGTCTCGAGGTTGAGGGTTACGTGGATGCTGGTAATAAGTTAATGAGCGTTGGTATATTGAGCGGTGAGGAATTTAGTAAATATAGGTCCATTGTTAGGTTTAGGAATATCGTGATTCACCAATATGGTATTGTGGATATTAACATAATCCGTAGGATAATCGGCAATAGGGAGTATAGGGATGTTACTAAGCTCGGTATTAAAGTTGTTGAGGAGTTACGTAGGCGTGGGGTTGATTGTTAGGCGTCCCTAACCCTAATGAGTATTGGCCTTCTGAGCGGGTTCATTAGGCCGGCCACGAAGAACTCCCTGGTGCCGAGTTGGGCTAGGGTTGCCTCGCTCACGTCTGCCAGGTCCATGTACGCGGCTATCTCCCTGAGGTCGCCCTGGGCGCTTAACCTGCTAAAGAACACGGTGCCTAGGTTAGCCCTGATGCTGGCCCTAACATCCCTTGCAATCCTCTGGCTAGCAACGATGAGTGATAGTCCCCACTTACGGCCTTCCCTCGCCGTGGTTTCGATGATGTCGCCGCATATCGTCCACTCATTCTCAGGTACGTAGTTCTGGGCCTCATCAATTACGAAGACTAGGTCGAGCGGTGCCTTACTGGCCTTCACGAGCCTCCAGGCAGCGTCTATGACATCGGCAACAATTGCCTGCTTAACCACGAGTTCCGGATCAAGGCTTAAATCAATGACCACTAAGTTTGATTTCAATGCCATGTTTACGATATCCATCGGCGATAAAGTCCTCTTATTAAGTTCATCAAAGAACTCACTCTCTATGAAGTAGTCAATGAAGAGCCTAGCCTTCTCAACAGTCGAATCCCTGGCGCCCAACCCCCTCATGCTATCCACTAGGTGCTTCGTGAATGACGCCTTATCCCACTTAACCACTTGACTAGCTTGAGTACTTGGCTGTGGATCAATTAATTGTGATGATTGCTGTCTCTTCATCCTCTTGTCGCCACTTACGTACGTAATTACCGCAACCTCCAGATATTCGCCAAAGGTCTGCCAATTAAGCCTAGCCTTCTCCGCAATTACTGAGGCTATCGTTGGTGGTGAGATTGAGATCTCCTTAGAGGTTATTACCCTATCCCTGAAATACGGCGTATAATCCACGCCGCTGTGGTCGAAGACTATCACGTGCTTCCCAACCCTAACCAACTCCTCAATTAACGCCTTAACAAGCCTGGACTTACCCACACCAGTGGCTCCGAAAACACCAACATGCTGATTAACAAAACCTGCGTCCAAGTTAATGGACCAACCACTATACTTATGATTACCAATGTGTATTGGTAGGTTGGACTTTATATAATCATTAAGGAACTTACCGTCTTTAATAACGAATACCTTAGAACCTGGCGTCGGTACGTGTCTAACCTCAAGCACGGACTTAGTACTCGGCTTTAATGTGGCATAGAGCCTAACCATGGCTGAGGTGAAGGGCATGAGTATTGTCTGGTCAAGAACCTCGGGCCTATCTACGAAGGGTGACCTAACCCTATCCCTAATGAGCGGCTCGAGCTTTGTAACATTCCTAATAACACCAAGTAACAATTCATCCTCAAGGGATGGGTCATGAATAATGACCAACTGCTCTTCCAGGGCTAGGTTCTCAGTCTTCTTATAGAATTGAATCGGCACTAAACTAACAGATGCCCCACTGGTTGTAATGCCGACCTCAATACAGCACTTATCAAGCATTCAATGATTAATCTCAGGGGAGCTTATAAATAACTAATGATGAATGATTTTATCAATAGATTATAAAATTGAATGTAAACTATGCTTTATCTATAAATAATATATTTGTAAAATGAAAAAATCATTTGATATTCTACAAGCATAATATTACAAGAATATAAATATAAAGGGAAAAATTAATAAAGGAGAATAAAACATACTATATTCTGTTATGTCTAACCCACCAGAGACAGGTCCAAAGATTGGTGTTGAGAAGGCTGAGGTTACGGATAAACAACTCAGGAAGGCTTTGAATGTGTTCGATATTGCATACCTAGTAATAGGTGCAGTAATAGGTAGTGGTTGGTTATTCGGCTCCTTCTACGCGGCGGCAAAAGCCGGCCCTGCCGCGATAATTTCCTGGCTACTTGGGGGTATATTCCTAATGTTCATAGCCTTCTCATTCGCAGAATTAGGCGGTATGATACCCAAGTCCGGATCTATAGTGAGATATCCACAATATAGCCATGGCA
This sequence comes from Vulcanisaeta distributa DSM 14429, assembly GCF_000148385.1. Lineage (GTDB taxonomy): Archaea > Thermoproteota > Thermoprotei > Thermoproteales > Thermocladiaceae > Vulcanisaeta > Vulcanisaeta distributa. The sequence continues at coordinate 1,244,312 of NC_014537.1, forward strand.
GTCTCACTTCATTCATACTCGCATGGGCTTACTTCCTAAGTGCGATAACGGTGCCGCCCGCCGAGGCTGAAGCCGTGGTTACATACATGTCATCATATGTCCACGGCCTCCTCACACCAACCGGTGTCTTAACCCTTGAAGGTGGTCTTGTGGCATTTGCCTTCTTAACATTCTTCTTCCTCCTCAATTACTTTGGTGTTCATGTTATGGGTAAGACGAACACGGCCGTTGGTTGGTGGAAACTAATAATACCAATACTCACAGTTGCCTTACTACTTGGCTTATTCCTACATCCGGCTAACTTCACGGCAGTACCTGGTGGTTTTGTGCCGTATGGATGGGCGCCAGTATTCATGGCATTACCAACAACCGGCATTGTATTTGCTTACCTAGGCTTTAGGCAGGGCATTGAGTATGGTGGTGAGGCAAAAAACCCACAGAGAGACCTACCACTCGGTACTGTGATAGGCTTCTTAATATGTATGGCAATTTACATATTACTTCAGGTTTCCTTTATTGGCGCTATTGATTGGTCTAAGCTTAGTCTTAAGCCTGGTGATTGGACTGACCTAACATCAACTGTGCTAAGTAGTGGTCCATTCTATGAGATCATGAAGATCAGCGGAATACCGATACTAATGGCCTTCGGCATAGTCCTACTAATCGACGCCATAGTGTCACCATCCGGCACAGGTTGGATATACACAGGTACATCAGCGAGGACATTCTACGGCATGGCTGCTGATGGCCACTTACCTGACTGGTTCCTGAAGCTTAATAGGTGGAGGGTACCAATGTGGTCAACGATTGCCGCCTGGCTTGTTGGTGCGTTATTCCTAATACCATATCCGGCATGGGTATATATAATAACATTCATAAGTTCAACAACGGTATTGACATACGTCGTTGTAGGATCAACACTCGTAGTACTTAGGAAGACGGCGCCTGAGGCTCCTAGGCCATTTAAGTTGCCTGTTCCATATGTATTTGGTGCCTTGGCATTCATATTTGCCTATTTAATACCGTATTGGTCTGGTTTTACGACTATGTGGGGCGTCACGGCATTGGTCCTCGCGGGCTTACCGCTATTCTTCATGTATACTTCAGTTAATAGGTTTGGTGTTAGAAGGAGTAATGCTGCAATCCTTGGTGTTATTTATTGGATTGTTCTCGCCCTATCAACGATATTCCTCATTTATTATGACATAATAGTTCCGTATAATGCCGCATCTGCCGCAGGCACGGCATTACCATTTAGCATAAAGTACGTAATACCATTCGTGGCTTACGTCATAATAATGCTGGCAATGACTGTGGCCTTCATCTACATAATCCGCATGTGGTCTAATGAGGAGGGTAAGCAGCATATTAATGCTGGTTGGTGGGTTCTCGGTTTGATATTCACTACGTTGATACTCGACTTCTTTGGCCCATTCAGCGTCTGGACTTCACCACCACTACCATTCCCATACGACACAATAACAGCAGCAATAATAGCCCTAATACTGTTCTTCTGGTCAGTGAGAAGCGGAATACCAACAAAAGACCTAGAAATAGTACTAAAAGAAATGGGAGTAATAAAGGAGGAAAGAAAGTAAGCGCTCGTGTTAAAACTGTTTAAATAAAATTACTTTTTAATTATTCCCTGATGATACAAAGACATACAGGGCTTGTCCTGGCTTTCGATGTTGATTGGGATGTGGAGAAGTCAATCATGTTCCTAAATGGCATTAGTGATCTTATTGATGCTGTTAAGATTGGTTGGTATCAATTACTGACTATTGGTCCCCAAGGAATTAAGGAGTTAACGGATAGTGTGAATAAGTATTTCCTAGCTGATTTTAAGCTTGGCGATGTTGCACACATTAATGAGTATGTGGTTAGGAAGGTGTATGGGTTAGGCATTAATGGTTTAATAATGCATGCTGTGGCCGGTAGGGATAACCTAGCTACCGCCATTAATGTGGCGCGTAAGTTAGGCGTTGACGTATACCTTCTAATCTCTATGAGCTCTGGCGGTGAGTTGTATGATAGGAATCTTGATTATAATGTATCACTTGGTATGAGCCTTGGCGTTAGCGGCTTCATAGTCCCTGCGACAAAACCCAATGTGGTGAGGCAGGTCAGGTCAATGGTTGGTAGTAACTATCAATTATTATCACCAGGCGTTGGTGTTCAGGGTGGTAAACCTGGATGTGCAATAGCCAATGGAGCTGACTTTGAGATTGTTGGTAGATCAATAATCAATAGTGAGTCACCAAGACAAGCCGCACTCAATATATTGAACGCGATTAGGAATCCAATCAGTTGCTCTTAATCAGGTAGCACCTTATCAATTGGCAACAACCTATCCCTCCAGTCAGACACGAGCTCCAGCACTAGCATTGTCTCTGTCTGGGCGATGTCTGGGTGTGTTGGCAAGTAATTAATTAGGAAATAGCTGAGTTGCCTGAGATCCTTAGCCCAAACCTTAAGTAATATGTCATAATGGCCAGTTATTACATAGGCCTCCTCAATCCAGGGTAGTTTAGGATCTGTATCACTATCCTTTAATATCTTCTCAACAAGGAGCACTTGGGCCGACTTACCACCACTTGGTGCGCTCCTCCTGACGCTAATCAGTACGAAGGCGAGGAGTGTGAAGCCAACCCTTAATGGGTCAATAACAGCCCTGTACGAGGTTATTACCTTATCACCCTCAAGCCTCGCCAATCTCGTAGCCACAGTAGTTCTTGGCCTATTGAGGATCTCGGCTAACTTACTTAATTGTAGCCTACCGTCTTTCTGTATTTCCCTGAGTATTTCCTTATCTAACTTATCAATTATCATTATGGCAGGTTTAGAAAGTGCGCTGTTTTAATCTTTCTATCATAAGGAAAATAATTAATTTAAGTATTTAATTAAATGAAGAATACACCTTATGCCGGTGCCCAGGCAATCTTGTACTTAGCTTTCCAATCCTCAAACTCCTTCTTCTCAGCATCACTCAGTGGCTTACTGAACCTATACCAGTTAGCCTTGCCCTTGGCTGAGTCTGGTGCCTCGCTGGTCTTCCATATGCAGTTCACTGGACATACTGGCACGCAGCTGAAGTCATCCTTACATAGGTCCCATATTAGCCTTGCCTTACCGTTCTCGTCAAGTTCCAACGCTTGGTATGGGCATACGCTCACGCATGCACCACAACCGATGCAGATGTCTTGGTCAACAACAACCTTCTGGAAAGGTCCTGTCTTCTCTGCCATACGGAATTAAGCCCTTAATTGGGGTCTTAATAACTATTACTATTGATACTGCATGAACATGGTTACGATCATAGAGTATCAATTAATAAATAGGGTAAGTATTACAGATTAAAAAGTCTAGAGAAATTACTACTAACAACGTCCCATAAATCCTCAACACTAATACCCTTTATCTCGGCAATAATTCTCGCGGCATCCTTAACCATGGGAGGCTCAAGCGTTATACCCCTATACTCATAAGGTCCATCACTCTCCAGCAGTATCATGTCGAGGGGCGCCTCCTTAGCCACGGCTTTCGACTTCTCCTGTATCTTTATAGCGGCATTAATCGATATATAGTAACCGTAATCCCTCAACTCCTGAATCAGGTTAAGAGGACCCGTGTACCAATGGAACAGGACCCTATCAACATCAGCCCTCCTAACCATCTCAAGGACATCCCTCCAGGCATCAGGGGCATGAATATTAAGCGGTAAGTCATAATCCCTGGCCCAACTAACGAACGTTTGGAAAAACTCAACTTGCCTATTAAAGGTTTGGGGGACAAACCTTCTGTCAAGACCAACCTCACCAATGCACTTAGCCTCAGACAATAACTTCTCAACCTGCCTTAACTCATCAAGCCCAACCTTATCCACGTTCCAGGGGTGAATACCCACGCATGGTACAATATTCTCATAATTATTTGATAAGTCAATGGTCCTCCTTGAGGATGGGTAATCATCAGAAACAGCCGCAATCATTATCTCCCTAACAAACTCCGCAATTCTACTATCCAGGAATTCGTGCAAGTGCGTATGCGCGTCGTAAAGCATTATGTGCATTAAGGCTAGGTATTATTAAAGGGTTATTGCTGTTGTTCAAGCCTAAGCACTTGGGACTTGACCTCAGTAACATCCTCCATCCTACCAATTATGACATGCCTAACTGTCTTGCCTAAAGGCCTTGTCTCGCCAATGTATACGATATCGCCAGGCTTAACATCGATGCACGGTGGAACCCTAACATGCATCTTCTTCCTCCTCCTCTCATACCTCTTATACTTAGGATCATAATGTAACCACTCATGGATAGCCGTCGCAGTTCTACCATAAACCTTCTCAACAGTGACAGTGAATACCTGACCCCTAACACTTAAGTGCCCATGCCATGGACACTCAGGGTCATTACAAACCTTCTTAGGCGGTAAAATCCAGGGAATACCAACATGCCTAACCCTAACAAACTCACCATTAGGCAACTGAACCTTCTCACCAGGCCTAGGTCTCTCAGGCAACTCCTTAACAATGACCTCAACCATCAAGCCACGTACAAATAACCCCTTTAAAACAATTTCTTTTAAAGGGAACCCAAAGACTTATAAGCATAGCTACTGACTTATTAATGCCGCGACAGTCCCAGAGAGGACCGTGGCGGTCCCCAATGAATGTGGACGGACGAACCGCGGGGATTTCCGAACATCCCTCCATCACCATTCTCGAACTTATCAAAAGGTATTAATAAGTTACAAACTATGCATTGCGTGGTGATGAATTAATACGATTAAACACGCAATTACATGATAAGACAATGATTCAGCTTAAACTATATTGATTAGCTTACGCATGCGAAAATAATGACACCTCATTAACTAATTATTATCACCTTCCCATACTTACATGAATATGACGTTGGATTTCCGTAGTAGTTCGTAGCATTGAGTATGAAGCCGAAGGTCGGTATTCCAAAGGCCTTAGATGCCACCATAACGGATATGTAAAGGTTCGTGCCCTTAGCGATACCAAGCAACTCTAGTTGAGTATTTGTAACAGTGGTGCTCGATGATGGTAATATAATACTTGCTATCCCAAGCCCTGTTGCCACAATACCCGCTATTATACTGTATGGTGAAGGCGCTGCAAGCGACACAATACCTGCTGCTAATGACCCAATGCCCGTACCCAATTGAGCTGTGTTTATGGCATACTTAACCCCACCAAGAGTAATATAGTATATTGTCCCTAACGTACCAGTCGTATTGTAGACCAGACCATTGCACATGCTGAGTTGTTCAGCTCCAGTTAGCGGATTAGGTGTAAAGCTTGCATAATCAATTACCGAGGATGCATTCAGAACTGGATAACTAATTAACCCCTTAGATACTGCGATGGCGCCGTAGTATAACGTGCTGATTGGGCCATTACCATAATCAACACCATATGTTAACTGTTCCTGCCTAGGCACGTAAAGAATTTCTGAAACAGTCACTGAACCTAGATACCACGTATAACCAGTCGTTACATCTACATACCAGGCATCATATTTAACCAACGCCCACGTACCACCGTATGCCCAATAAAGTGATCCAGGACCTTGCGTTGAAGACATATTTATCGATATAGCTAGCGTCCACGACTCGCCCGTGCTATAAGATGTGCCTATATCTCCATAGTTAGTTGCCATGGCATCCCAGGAAACCGTACCACTATAGTAAACACCCAAGTAAGTTAATAATTTATTATCGTACTGCCTAACGGATTTATCCCACGTGATCCAGGCCAGTGGTAGTGTTCCGTTTATGCCCAGGCATGTTGATTCCGGTATAAATTCGTAGGGTAGCGGCATGTAAATACTCGGCTGAGGACCACTAACAGAACAATTATAAAGCACATAACCACCATAAGAACCAAAGACCTGAGGGTCAAGCTCTCCTGTCGAATTAATTTTCGTCCGAATAACCTTAAAGGGTTTTATCGTATTTACGTTAATGTTTATGGAGACCACTATGTACCTTGGTACTGCCGGATTCATTGGAGCAACTTTAACTCCTCTGGCGGCTAAGACCCAACCGACGTTGTATGGTATAATCATTGGCACGACCCACGAATCATTACCGCTTATGTACGTTACGAATACTAGAAGTGACGTATTGTAGTCATTAACCGGCACTCCAGTGCCCAACCACTCATTGATTATAAATGACCATGCACTCTCATTGAAGGGTAGTGTGATTACACTGCCGTAGGTGTGCATCATTGGTGTGACTCCGTTGGGTAGGTTTGCGTAGATGCTTACGAATGCGTTTACTGGCTTTATTATTGAGCCATTTATTACGTAAACCCTAATTACAATGCCGGGCGCCATTGATTGTAATGACTCGTAGTAGGATATTACACCGTTGTTCACCTTAATTGACTGTATTGGCATGGGCTGGGCCTGCGCGGTGTTTAGCAATAAAATGAGGGTCGATACTATGGATAGAGCAAGTATGATTAATACCAGCGCTCTGACGTATTTTACCTGAGCCATAATCATCATTTATGATAAATTTCTTGGATTTTTTACTCTGGTGTTCATTTAAAATATGCCTGTACTCTATACTTAGCGTCTCATTGATTTCCACTTAACAGTGAATACTGGAATAATCCTTATTAAGCCACTAAGTGCCCATACCTCAGTATGGCAGGTGTTGGTATTTGCAGGGAATGGCAGTAAAAACAATGTCTTCCTCAGCGTGTCAGACTTCATAAGAAACTTCTACCCAACACCCCTGGTAAGGCTTGACCGCTTTGGCGATGTCTGGGCTAAGCTTGAGTTCTTTAATCCACTTAGTAGGAGTATTAAGGATAGGACCGTGCAATTCCTGCTTCGTAAGTACTTAAATGATTATTTACATGGCCGCCTCGTCTTTGAGGCCTCCTCAGGTAATGTGGCGATTTCATTGGCGGCCTTGGCTAATGTTTATGGGTTTAAGTACAGGGCTTATACAACGAAGCACTTGCCCGAAACCACTGAGGTTCTTCTCAAGGTCTTAGGTGCTGAGATTGTTAGGGTTGATAGGGAGATGATTGATGAGGAGTTTTGGCGTTGGGTTAGTAAAGAGGCCGTTAGGAATGGGGCGATCAATCTTAATCAGTTTGAGAATGTTGATAATCCTGATGGTCATTACCAAGTTACTGGTGAGGAAATTGTTAGGCAGTTCAGGGGTGTTGGTAAGGTGCCTAGGGTGTTAATCGCGGGTATTGGCACTGGTGGGCATATAACTGGTATTGCTCGGAGGCTTAGGGATGAGTTCGGTAATGTTTATGTTGTTGGTGTTGAGCCTGCGGCGGGTAGCGCAATACCTGGCATAAAGAGGCTTGAGTCTGGGACTAGGTGGGTTCGTGAGGTCGTTAATGAGGTTGTTGATGTTGGTCTTGAGGAGGCTGTTAGGGGTGTTATTACAGTGGCTAGGAATACAGGTCTGCTCATTGGTCTTAGCAGTGGCGCTGTCTTTCAAGCCTTTCTGAGGGTTAGGGAGAGGTTTGGTGATGTGACTTACCTATTGATTTTTCCTGACGATATTTATAAGTACGTGAGTATCATTGGTCGTTTCGTGAATTCCGCGTAAGTTCTGTGAAAGTTTCAGTGTACTCTTTAAATAAAAACCTGATAGGACTTTTTAACCTGTACACGTATACGTGATATGATGACTGGCAAGTACAAAGTCTTCATAAACAGGAGAATGGGTAGGATCCTAGTCAGTGGTAAGTCTGAGGACTTATCACTTATTGAGGAGGGCTGGAGAATAATTTATGAGGATAATGATTGGAGAAATGCCTTTGAGTATGCCAGGAATTACGCGGATAAGCATGATTACGTGCTCGAGTGGTACCTTGAGGAAGAGAAGGAGGTTTTGAAGGACGCCTTAATTAATTAGGTATCACTTAACGCGTTCTCTATCAACCTTCTTAATAACATCAATTATTATATCCACAGCCTTCTCGGCGAGCTCCATGGGTATGTTTAGCGGTGGTGCAATCCTAATAGTGGACTTGCCCGCGCTTATCACGGCAACACCCCTCTTAAAGGATTCATAGAGCACCTGCTCAATCTCCTTGGTGGCATACTCCTTAGTCCTCTTATTCCTAACAAGTTCAACACCAATCATTAGGCCGAGGCCGCGTACATCGCCAATCAATTCCACACGGTCCATCTCCTCCATGAACCTCCTCTTTATGTAATCACCAACCCTCTGGGCATTTACCAATAGGTCCTCATCGTTTATTATATTTATGACCTCAATACCTGCAGCTAAAGCTACTGGGTTACCACCGAAGGTGTTTGCGTGGGATCCCCTTGGTAGGTCCATTATGCTTGCCCTACCAACAATTGCACCGAGTGGTAATCCTGCGGCTATTGCCTTAGCCATCGTTATTATGTCAGGCTCAACACCCCAATGTTCAATGGCGAACCACTTGCCAGTCCTGCCGAATCCTGCCTGTACCTCATCATCCACTAGCAATATGCCGTACTTATCAGCGATTTTCCTTAAACCAGGGAAGAAGTTTTTCGGTGGAACTACATAACCACCCTCACCCTGTATTGGCTCAAAGAATATCGCAGACACCTCGCTTGGGTCAACCATCTTTCCGAATATCCAATCCTCCAGGTAACCGAGAACAGCTTCGCCGCATTCCTCCTCGGTTAGGTTCTTTCCGAATGGACACCTGTAGGGGTATGGATATGGTATGTGTATTACGTTAGGTAGCATTGGGTTAAAGCCAAACCTCTGTATTGGCTTGCTCGCGGTTAATGCCATCGAGCCGTATGTCCTTCCATGAAAGGCGCCCAGGAAGGCGATTATGTAAGGCCTCTGATTCCTAAAGTGACCACGCGATATCTTCATGGCCCCCTCTATTGATTCTGTGCCTGAGTTTGTGTAAAAGACGCGCTTAGTGCCACTTATTGGTACTATGCCAGTGAGCATTGACGCGTGTTTAACGATTAATTCGTAATAGAAATCAGTCATACTATAATGCGTGAATAACTCGGCTTGCCGCTTTATAGCCTCTATGACCCGTGGATGGCTATGTCCGACGTTCATAACTGCAATACCAGCATTGAAGTCGATGTATAGGTTTCCATCAACATCTTCGATAACAGGCCCATAACCCCGCCGAATAACGAGTGGGTACCACCGGCCAAAGGATTGCATTACCAATGACTCATCCATCTTTATTATTTCCTGAGCCTTAGGGCCTGGTGGTTCAACAACTATTTTAGGAACGTTGTTTAAGTCTATTGGCCAGTACCACTTGGGCGGCATTGGCATTATCAGGGTTTATCTAATTAATAAATTCTTCTCTATAGGTTTTCATCATCAATAATTAAGTAAATAGGTTATATTTAATGGTAATAAGGCTTATTTAGTTACAAATAATTTAAGGCCAGCCACGGTTGGTGTGACTATGGCTCTACCATCACTTAGGTACCTAATTTTAATTAAGTTCATGTTAGATAGTTTAATCAATTCCTTAATAACGTCATTCCTACTCACCGCAGCTGATTGGGTTATCATATCAATTAGTGATGCCATTGTTGTAAAACCAAGCTCATTAACTGTCCTTAAAATCTCTAGGTCGATATCGTTTAGCGATTCCCTGCTAAGCTCGAAATTATTGCTCACAATGCTTAATCCAAGCCTTGTTACTAACACCTCTGAACCCATGCCGTTGCTTACCCTAATTAACTTACCAAAGATTTCCTGGGGAATTGATATTGAGGTCATCACTAACTCATCGAATATGCCAATATCACGTGGCATGCGGTTAGTCATAACATAGATATTGCCGAGACCTCTCACCTCCTGTAATTCGTCCTTAATCTCGTCCGTAAAGTCTGTTGCAAGTATTGCTGAGCCCTTAATGCCGTTAGATGCGTAATAAGCCAGTATAACGGTGGTCACTAAAGACTTTATGGGTTCAATGAGTGGAACATTTATACAGCCCCTACCCAACGGTTTCCATATATTAAGCATACCCATTAGCTTCATGAAGTAGTAAAGTCTCGATACATTATAGTCCTGATACGTCTCAATTATGTAATTCACGGCATCATGAAGCCTTGAGGAGTTCATGAGCGAGTCGAGCAATAGTCTCATATCATCATCCCTCAGGTCAAGTATTTTACTCCACATTATTGCAACCCTCGTTATAATCCCTGGGTTCAACTCCACGTCAATGCCAATATTACTATCATTACCTGGGCATAACATGGTCATTACCCAATCGTTATTTGGTAATACGTTGCGAATTAAGTAATCAAGTCCTAACGATCCGTATACCAGTATTAACATCGTATTACTGCCTTGTTCCGTAATAGAAAAGATTAATGATTAAAATACCGTAACTAATCAATGTGAGGAATTTTTAAAATCAGTAATTAATTACGTAGATTCGACGTTAATGGCGAGGAGCATAAGGACAATGGCGGTCTTGGCATCACTACTTACCCTATTAAGTAGTTTTACGTATAATATCGCTATCACGAGGAAGATACCAACGGCAGGTCTTGGACTACTATCGTTATTAAATGCAACAATTGGCTTCTCAATCCTACCGACCGCCTTAATAACCTTCGCCTACCCAAGGTTGACGGCTAGGGATAATGGGTTAAACATCATTGCTGCCGTGAATGTATCATCAATCTTTTACCTAGTGACGTTTGTACTAACCATAGCTTACCTAGCGAGTGTTTGGACTAAGATGGGGCCCTATGCCTGGTTGGTCCTTATTATAGCGGTGCTCTCGGAAATAACGTCATACCTGCAGTCCATAACTAATTCAATATTGATGGTTAAGGATAGGAGTAGGTTCGTAATAACGTCAATAATTCAATCACTTACTAAGTTCATCGCCATACCAGTGATAATGGTGCTTGGATGGACCATAGAGGTTATCCTGTGGTCGACATTCTTTATAGTGTTTATACCATCTCTGTACGCCTTCATATACTCACTGAGGTATAATATTCATGCCTATGATACCCGTAGATACTTGAGGGAGGTCCTTAGTGCGTCTTGGGTACCGTTAATGGGTTACGCAATTAATTCCTTTAGGTCCCTGGACACAATGTTCATTGGGATCTTTGGTTATGCCCAGTTGAGTATTTGGTACGTGATTTTCATACTCAGTAAGCCGTTTGGTTACAGTGGCACTCTTATTAACGTAACCTACGGTGAACTCCTTGAACGCGGAAAGCTAAACATAATCTATAGGGACTTCCTGATATTACTTTTAATAACTACGTATGTGGCGTTGGCATTGACGTTCTTCCCTGGGATTTACATAAACCTCGTTAGGCCGAGTATGCGGGGTGAGGTTGATTTATTGGTGTTACCCATCATCCTTCTTGCGGTAAATAGTGTCTTGGGCAATGTTAATCAGTTCATTAGCAATGTCATGCAGGGTGTTGATAAGAGGGATATTGAGAATGCCAGTGAGATAAGGCCCGGCGTTTATTTAAGGAGTCTTATTTTACATACTCATTTAGCCGAGCTTGTTTTCACAATTGTTTACCTATTAACAATGGCGCCATTAATCATAGTATTCAAAGACCTGGGGTTCACGTATTACGCAGTGGTTGGTGCATTAGTTTCCTCATTACTTGCAAACATGGCGGCATTGGGGTTTAGGTTTGCTAAACTTGGTAGTCTCAAATCCCTACTTAATGGTAAGGCATTAATTATGGATTATGCATTACCATCATTACTATCAATAATTGTTTTAATGCTTGTTGTACGTGTGATTAAGTTCGTGCTTTATCCAAGTATTATTATCTCGCTGGTTCAGGTATTAATTGCATCGTTAATAACCCTAGCCATTTACTTCAGTATTGCGATGGTCGTTTCAAGAAATGTGAGAAATATAATCATTATTTTAATTAGGAGGATAGTTAACACAATTACTGCCTCTCAACCCTAAGCGACTGTGGAGTCCACTTCCACGATAGGGCGGCGTAAATAACGTAGAGTAGCAACGCATTAAAGAACGCAAACACCACAAGGCTCCCATAAATCAGGCCAGGCTGTATAGATACCAGCTGCAGTAGTGCGTTCAATTCGGGTGTTAGTAATGTGGAGACCTTTAGAGTATTGGCAACCTGAAGTGTGAATTGCAGGCCGTAAGCCTTAACGAGGGCTGGTACCGCAGGTAATGGGGGAACTATTGCGTAGGGCAAGTGCGCCAAGCCGTTCATTACCTCGGCACTAATCATTAGCAGTAGTACGAGGACGAGCTTGAGTGCTGATATGGGCCTATTGATGAACTTGAAGGATAGGGCTATTAGTATGAGTAGTATTAGTCCTAGGGCTATGTCCATGTAGAACACGCCGGTCAATATCATGGTTGGTTCATAGACTGGGTATAGGCTTGAGGGTAGGTAGGCAGGTGGCTTACCAAATATTGACCAGGCAACCGTCGGTGAGTATAGGTAAACCTCATATAAGTATAGCCCAGCGAATACTGCGTACAATACGCCGAATATTAGGCTTATCCAATTACTAATCCTGTACCCAACCAACCTATACTCACTCTTATCGACCGAGTACCTCCAACCAAATATTGAGTTTATTAATACCCCAGTCATCGCGATCGCCCCAAAAAGCGTTGCCAGGAATAATGGCGCATATGTTGGGTTTAGGAATACCTGGGACCAATTAATGCCGAGTGTGAATCCAACAATTGATGACGTATCCTTAAACACCTCAACACCCGCTGGGTAGTTTATGAAGGCGAACACGAGCCTAAACATCGCTGGTATGACCGTAAGTGATATGGCCATGCCATAGCCAACGGCGACATGCCTCATCGGGCTAATCCTGCCAAAGCCCCTGTAGTAAAATCCAATGAAGGGAAGCGCTATTGCAACTCCAAACACTATGGCAACACCCCACACAGGCCACAGGAGGGCCCCGGCTATGTTCGTGAATATCGGCAGCAAGCCCGCCAGGAACACGGTTATTATCGTGCCGAAGAGACCGCCTATTGCATATACCGTGATTAGGTAATTAGCCATGTTGTGCGCCAGGTCGACATAGACCTGTTTATTACGCTTATAACCAATCAACTCGAGCGTTGGCAGTATCCAACCAAGGCCGAGCACCGTGTACACCAGTGGCAGGTGAACGGAGAATGCCCATGCAATTAGACCCACGGCAATCTCTGTCGCGGAGACCATACCCACCACCTCAGTACTCCACAGCCTTTACCTCAGTCTCTACGTACTTAGGCGCCCTCCTTAGGTATAGGTAGACCATGAACACCGCTAGTGACGGCATGGCAATCTCAACAATTAATACAAGCACAGCCAACCAAACTGGGAAGTAGAGCGTTGGGTTCAGTAAACCACCTGGTCCAACGGGTACGCCAGTAATTATTGGTGGACTGCCATTTGGATTGGGGTCTGCCTGAACGAGTATGAATGGGTACCTACCTGACTCAGCTGAAACCGCGCCGCCTATCGAAGCGAAGGCTGCGAAGAAGGGCATTAGATAAACGCCACTCCTCTCGAAGAAGTTCGCTAAAGCCCTGGCCCAGCTAAAGCTACCGAAGAAGCCAGGGAATAGGTACCAAAGCGACAGCGCACCGCTCCAAATACCGAGTAATATTCCGAATATTACCATGAAGACCCAGTAGAAAATAAATACGAAGGCCGGTGGCCTCTCATAAGCTGGCCAACTGAAGTAGCCCCAGAATGCGTGATTAAACGTACCATACGCTAGGAAGCTTGTTAGTGGGTCAACCTTGAGGCCGCTCCAGAACATACCCTCAAGAGCCGCCAGCTTAAGTGGGTCATCCTGTAAAACGAGCTCACCCTGTAGATGCCCAAGCACGAATCCCTGTATTGCCGTTAGTATGGCCATGGTGGGAACGAGGATCTTAAGCATCATCAACCTCTCCGGCTTCTTATCACGTATGTAGAAGTATAGGTATATTGCTGCTATTATTGACCAGGTAAGTATTACCGCGGCTAGTATACCATGGAATATGAAGACATTGGCACCCCACCAGAACATATTCCAGGCATCGGCTGGTGAGGCCCACTTAACCACGTAATCCGTTAAGCCAACCACGTTCTGTCCAGTGGCCTGATATAGATTGATTACTTCGAGTCCTGGTGGCCTCATGCTTAATGATGCCATGACCGCTAATATGTTGTAGGCACTATAGTAACCACCAAATGCTGCGGCTATACCTATTATCCAGTGAAGGACCTGGTTCTTAATCTTATTCCACGTAAATACGTAGAGTGGTAATATGATTACCTCCGTTAAGAAGGCAAATAACTCCAGGTAGAATGGAAGTACTATTGCCTCGCCAATAAGTGATATGAAATTGCTCCATAAAGTGACCAATCCGAATTCCACTAATGTGCCGAAGGCGGCGCCAACGCCGAAGAATATCGTTGATATTACTGAGAATGTTCTGGCAGTATTATACCAGAACTGATTATGGCTTCTGATGTATAGGTACTCGGCAACCACTGCCAGGAGTATTGTGCCAAGGAAACTTGATGCCATTGCTAAATGAGCTAAAACGCCAACCGCAGTAACAACCCTAACATCAGTTGGCGCCCCAAGTATGGGTTGATCCACCATCGTATGTAATTAATGAAAATTAACAATTTATATCTTGGTGCATCTTATATTTTCACTTAAATAGGCATATGTATGTTCACTAAAAATACTAGCATTTAATTATAAATATTTAAATTTATTTACATTTAAATAAATTTATTTAAATATAAAAGAATACATCAACCCCTAAGAAACTGTCTCGCGGCAATTATTAATGGATCCCAAACCTGAGTTACGGCAGGTAAGTAGGCTAGGTCACTCATGAATAGATCCTCAACAGTTGCTCCCCTGCCCATTAACGCGGCTAACGTGTCAATTTTACCGAGTACGTAAGAGCCATCATCACCAAGCACCTGAGCACCTATAATTCTCATGGTGTTTTTATCCACGATTAGCTTTATTGTCACATAGCCACCACCTGGGTAATACCTAGCCCTTGTCCTGGCAGTTATTGTGGCACCTTCCGCCTTAAATCCATGTCTAAGCGCCTCCTGCGTTGTTAGGCCTGCACTTGCTATGTATAGGTTCATGAACCTAGTCATTGAGGTACCAACAACGCCAGGGAAGACCATGGACCTACCAGCTATGTTACTACCTGCTACGAACCCCATCTTATTAGCCGTGGTCCCAAAGGGGTGCCAATAGGGCTTACCTGTTATTAAGTTCCTTGTCTCAGCCGTATCACCTGCCGCGTACACGTTCTCTAGGCTGGTCTTCATATGTTCATCAACCCAGACAGCCCCCGTCTCACCAATCCGTAAATTAAGCTGCTTAGCCAGTTCCACATTTGGCTTTATGCCCGTTGCTAATACCACGGCATCAACAACGTACTTACCACCATCAGTAACTATCACCTGCTTGCCACCCTGGCTGTTAATCTCGAGCACCTTCTCATTCAATCGCAACTTTACACCATGCTTAATTAACTCATTCTTAACGGCTTCACCTATATCCTCATCCAGGGACTTACGCAATGGATAACCAGACCTACCAATCATTAGCACATCCTTGCCCCTAAACCTAAATGCCTCGGCAACCTCAAGCCCAATATAGCCAGTACCGATGATGCCAATGCTATTCATGGAATAGAGAATCTCCCTTAATCTTGCAGCATCGGCTGGGTGGTGCACCGTGAATACGTGACTCCCCTCAATTGGTATGCTTGGTATTGCTGGAACAGCGCCCGTGGCAAGCACTAGGTAGTCCCATTGCACCTTGTTACCCTTATCCGTAACCACGTAGTTCGGGCCGACCTCAATGACTGCTTCACTAACCCTAACATCAATACCTCTCTCCCTCCGGAAGTAATCCGGTGTATAATGCATGAATAATTCGTAATTATCAAATAGGCCCTCAAGGTAGTACGGAATTCCACAGGGCGCGTGGCTAACCATGCTTGTCCTCTCAAAGACAACAACCTCAAGATCACGCCTCAACCTCCTTATTCTAGATGCTGCGCTCATGCCTGCAGCGCCGCCACCAATTATTACGACCCTCATACTGCCGTGAATTAAGAAAGAAAAAATAAATTATACCCTTTTAAATCCAGCATGCGTGGATTCAAATGCATGATGGCAATACCAATGATAAATTATCGAAGATAATCGATATGATGAGGGAGCTCGAGAGGTACCTAGCCATTTTATACGGCATAGCCGCCTCAAGCACCAATGAACCATTTATAAGCGCAATAATGAGGAAGATAAGCATTGAATCGGCAATGCATAATTATATATTAACGACGATAAAGGAGCTGATCCGTGAATGCCCGCCAAAGAAGGTCTTTGACATGGAGACATTGGCATCACTGCAGGGAAGTATTGAGGAGGCAATAACACATACTAAGTCATTAATTGATTACATAAACTCAATGGAGAAGGTTCATTATGACACAACGAACGTAATAATTGATAAGTTAAATGAGTTGGAGGATTACGAGGATAATGCGGTGAGAGTCTACAGTTTTCTATTGAGGAGCTACCTACCGATTACAAGTACAAGAATGGATGCTAGACATAGGGCAGCCTCGAAGCTCATAGTTAAGTTGCTTAAGGGTATATCAGACGATGAGAAGCACCATAGTGAGCTTCTCCAGGTTATTAGGGAATACTCACTAAAGCGTTAATTTGCCTAATACAGAAAGGAATTAAAGTGCTTAGTCCAGGTCGAGACCGTGAAGAGACCAGGGCTTTTCCTTAGGGAGTCCACGGGACTTGTTAGGGAGATTGGTCCCTGGACAGCCCTGCTCATGAATACTGCATTCATTGCCTTCCAGTCAGGGTTTATACTGTTGGTATCTAGTATGTTCAATTTCCCTTTGGGAAATCCATTAATGGCTATAGTAATTAGTGCATTATTATTCCTACCACTAACAATATTGCTCAATAGGGTTGGCATCACGTATTACAGGACAGCTAGTGACTACATATTCATAACGAGGAATCTACACCCATCCGTAGGCTTTGCCACAATGTTTATGTTCGTGATTGATCAAATGTTCTTTAACGCCGTATTAATAAGCCTCGGTTTAATCACAGGACTAGCACCTGCGATGATCGCCATTGGCCTTTCAAATAATGCACCCTACCTAATATCCCTTGGCAACTCACTAATGAGTAATCCATTAATGATATTCATAATGGGCTCCATGATATTCGCAATCATTGTATTAATTAACATAGCATCATCAAGGGCAGGTACGTATTTAGCATCGGCAATCTCATTATTTGGCATAATAACATTTGCATTAACAATAATATTATTTTACGTGTACGCGCCGCAAATAATTAACGCAGTAAATACCGCAGCGCCCAATATATTGAGTCAGGCTGTTTCTGTATCGAGAGAATTACCGAGTAATGGCGTTATTATGGATACGATATACCTAATACCGTACCTAGCCTACGTATTTCCCTTCGTAAACTTCATACTATCAGTTGGCGGTGAGGTTAGGAGGGGTAACGCGGTGCCCATTGCCATATTTGGAACCTACGCCATAAGCACCGCATTCCTAATACTCAGCGTGTGGGTTACGGTTTCGTCATTAGGTATTAATAAGTTGAATGGGTTATTTGCAATATACTACGGCCTAGCCAGCGGTGTTTCATGGCCAAGCTCATTACCGCCGCCATACCCACAGGCCTTGCTCATAATGGCGTTGAGGAACCCCGTGCTTCAGTGGTTGATAGCCATTGGCTCATTTACCTGGTATGTAAATGTCGTCTCAGTACTGGTGATACAAATAGCAAGGTACATCCTCGCCCTATCCTTCGATAGGGTAT
Source organism: Vulcanisaeta distributa DSM 14429 (assembly GCF_000148385.1). Classification (GTDB taxonomy): domain Archaea; phylum Thermoproteota; class Thermoprotei; order Thermoproteales; family Thermocladiaceae; genus Vulcanisaeta; species Vulcanisaeta distributa. The sequence goes on from NC_014537.1 coordinate 1,262,215, forward strand.
TACCATCAGTTCTCGCATACGTAAGCCCGAGGACCCACACACCAATTATTGCCCACGTAACGGACCTAGTAATAACCCTAGTAATAATGTACCTGTACAACTTCAGTATAGTCCCGTTATTATCAGCTACGATGGACGTAAGCACCCTGGTAACAATACTCATGTACTTCATGGTAATAACCATAACAGCCATAGTGCTTGGTATAAGGACAGGGACGATGAGGACTGCAGTACTTGGTATCTACATGACCGCATTATTCGCATGGATTGCCTATGAGGAAGTCATGAACCCAATGGCATACCTATTCGTACCATCAATAAACACCTACATAATAGGATTCTTCGCGGCACTATTCGTAATCGGCATCACGATTTACTACGCAGTCAGACTTTATAGGCTTAAGAGGGAGAGCATTGACATAAACATGCTATTCAAGGAGATACCGCCTGAATGAACTTAATTCACCTCCATCGTAAATGCATCAATTATTTTACCACCCCTAATCCTAATGACCGTTTCAAGGGACTTATCCCTAACAATTACGGTTATCACACCATACTCATAATCAATAAACGACGCCCTCCAATCATAATTAAGCTCCACTAACTCACCATCCTTCCAAACACCAATCACACTAGGATCGGCATGAACTACAGACATACCATTACCCACAACGCACCTCCTCCTAACCAACTTAACGAAATAACCAAGTCCACTGGCCACCAACACCTCCCTGTTACACCTCATTAACTCACCCAATTCTTTAACATGGACTTGACGTAAGGATTCACGAAGCGCCTTTTAAGGGTTCCCACTCAGGGAGAGAATAATCGAAACGCCTATATAGCGCTAAGGCGTTAGTTATCTGAAGTGCGGATAAACCCAGCACTATGCATTAGGTGTAGGGGGGAATATAACCTATGTGGCCTATCCTACTGTCCAGTCCTGGCGGAATTACGTGCAAAGTACACGCTTAAGAATGTCGTTAATAGGGAGCGTGTTGATGGGTCTTCACCGCCAAGCATATTTGTTGGGCGTATTGGATATCCGAAGGTTAATGTCTATCCAGCGATACCGCCTATTCATGGCGATACCAGCAATCTTGAGAACCCAAAGACCTGGCTGAATATGAAGCTCGAGGACTTCATATCAAGTAGGCTATCATTAATTAGGGGGTCTATCAAGGTCAGGGTTGGGGACGCTAGGAACCCGCCCAGGGCGCTCCATGATGTGCAGGTCATGGCATTATCAAGCGGGCCGGTGGATTCTGAGTTAGTGCTTGAGAGGCCTGTGGGTGTTAGGTACGTGTTTGACGAGCACTCACCACCCTTTGGACCATCATCACCACTGCGGGAGTTAAAGGTGGACTCATTACCGCCACCGCCGAGGATTGTTGATAAGGTATACAGCGACACTGATCTGAATGCTACGGAGGCCATTTGGAGTCTATATAGCCATGGTATTGACGTGCACCACATATCAAGGCTATTAAGCGTTGGCGCCCTTGGTGTTGGTAAGAGGAGGAGGCTAGTGCCGACTAGGTGGTCGATAACCGCCGTTGATAAGCATGTCTCCGATAAATTACTCAGTGAGGTTCGCGATTACCCACTTATAAGTGAGTATAGGGTTTACGTAAGGAGCATCAGGGATAACACATTCATAGGAATTCTCGCACCACACACCTGGCTCTATGAGTGGGCTGAGGCTTGGTGGCCTGGCTCGACATGGAATGTGTGGGGTGGTGATGTGGTTCTTGAGCTTGATTATGAGGGTTATTGGGGTCGTGATGATTACCCATCAATAGGTGGTTGTTACTATGCGGCTAGGATAGCAGTACTTGAGGCGTTACGCTCAATGCGTAGGCAGGCTGCGGTGATATTATGGCGTGAGATTTACCCAGGCTTTAACCTGCCCATTGGTGTTTGGTGGGTTAGGGAGAATATTAGGGCTATGTTCAATGGTCCATACGAGAGGTTTTACGATCTAAGGGATGCCCTTAATTACGTGGCTGGCTTCCTAAGGCTACCAATAAGTACCTGGGTATCTAGGTCTTACGTGATTAAGGTCCTAACTAAGCAATCAAGCCTAGTTAATTGGTTGGGCGGTAGGTAAATGAATAACATAATTAAATTGGGCAATACCATTGTGAGGGAGATAAGGGTTAAGACTGCATTATCAAGGTCGGGCCTGCCGGAGTACGACTATGCACTAAACCCATACCTTGGTTGTCAGCATGGCTGTGTTTATTGCTATGCCATGGACTTCACGAAGGGCGAGCCAGGCATTAAGTGGGGTGAGGTAGTCTATGTCAAGGTTAACTTAATACAAGCGCTACTGAGAGACATCAGGAGATTTAAGCCAGGCATTGTCGGTGTGTCCACAATAACTGACCCGTACCAACCCGTGGAGTCCAGGTATAAATTAACCAGGAGAGCCATTGAAGTACTATGTAATGCAGGCTACCACGTTAGTATCCAGACTAAGTCAGCATTAATCATTAGGGATTTAGACGTAATTAATAAGTGCAGTAAGTCAATCGATGTGGGTTTCACAATAACCACAATGAGGAATACTTACAGAATCATAGAACCAATGGCCGCACACCCAATGGCAAGGGCATCGGCACTCAGGAAAATAGCCAGCCTAGGCATCGAGACCTGGATATTCCTGGGCCCACTAATACCCGGTATAAACGATAAGGTGGAGGATTACGAATCAGTGATACGCCTAGCCAAGGAAACAAACTCGCAGGTAATAATCGATAGGTTCAGGCCAAGATCAGTCGTAATCAAGTTCATGAGCAGGAGGTTAAGCCCCATATACCCAGTGACCAGGGATTGGTGGATCAAGACCCTAAACTCAATAATGAAAATATGTAGGGACTACGGTGTTAACTGTATCACGGCAGAGGATGAATGGGAAGCAAGCCGAAAAATGAGGTAAGCACTAGGTTAATGTGGGAAGATTTAAAAAATGTGGGTCTATTAATGCTTAATGGGGAGTGTGGTTAAAATAGACAATAGGGGTAGAATTAGGCTGCCTGGAAGACTTGCTAAGTATGGCTCAGTGATTATAATTGATGTGGGTGAGTATTTCATAGGCATACCCATACCTAAGGATCCATTAACTGCAACATCTGGTATCATAAAGAGTGAGAAGAGTGTTGGAGAATTGAAAAAAGAGGCTGAGGAAGAGGCCGCTAAGGACGCCTTGGAAAGGGCTAGGAGGATGGGTCATGCTGATTGAGACGGACGTATTAGTGGCCCATTTAAAGGATAAGGATTGGCTTAAGAATGTGGCTGATAGGTTATTGCTACGTGTTGCCAATGGGGATTTCGGTGAGGTCTTGGTAAGTAGGGAGGTTATTCATGAGATTTATTATGTGTTAAGCCGTGCTGGACTTAGTAAGCGTGAGATACTGAATAGGGTTGGTGCATTAACGCAGATACCAAACCTTAAATGGATTCCAACAACTGTGGACATAGACCTACTAGCCTTGGCCCTAATGGATCAGTATGGCCTTACATCAATTTTTGATGCTTATAACGCAGCCACATGCCTATTGTACGATAGGGATAGGAAGATAATATCCACGGACAGCGTGTATGATAGGGTTGTGGGCCTGGCTAGAATTGATCCTAGGAGTCTCGTTTAGTGTTGCGTACTTAGAAACCTTTATTAATTAGGTCGTTGACTCACACTCGGCGAATTCAGTGGCTCAGGTTGGGAATGAGGAGCAAATAATTAGGGAGATAATGAATGCGTTGTCGGGTTCTGCGCGTTATATGGCTGATGAGATTAAGGGCACGTTCTCTAAGTACGTTGACATTTACAGAAGCGTCTCAGGCTTCGAGACGCAACAGGTTAGCCTTGGCACTGTTGAGAATAAGAGGGTCTTCCTAATTCAATCATCAATCACGGAACCCAATTATGACCCAAATAATTACCTCGTGAACGCCTTCAAAAACTTCTTCAACATTAATGAGAATTTCTACCCAACATACCTAATGGGCGGTATTGAATGTTACATGCAGTCAACACCGAGTGAGTCTACGGGCGTTAAGGTTAGTGGTTCAATGGTATCCATCTATAATGGTGTTGAGAGTGTCGAGGATAAGGACATGGGCCAGGTGGTTTGTGCTAAGAAGGCCAGTATTAAGTTCTCAGACAATGTGACCAGCGAGGTAAGTGCTAGCCCTGGCGATTTATTTAGGGCCGCCTTTGACGTAATTAATAGCGTTAGGAGTAGGTTTGGTAATATTCGTGACGATTTCGTAAATACCTACGGCTTCGAGCCGGGCGACATAACATTAACGGGTAACGAGGTTATGCTCAGCACGTTGTTTGACCTGAGCATGTCAAGTACGATGAGGGATTATATACAAAGAGTCTTCTCAAGTATTGTTCCGGGACAAGCACCAGAATTAATGGGTTTAGGCCTACTTTGTGGTGCACAGCCTGACCTCGTCTTCTCATACGATGATATGGAGAGAATACTCGTACTTGGTCACCCGCATAAGGTTAGCTCTGGCGATTGCCTTAAGTACTCAATAATTAAGTACGCGTGATTTTACCGTAACTTGATGTCACGCACTTAAAACCTCACCACCTTTTTCCCTTATTGCCGATATGAGGAAGTTAAGGACCCTATTAATCTCATCCTCAGCGCTCTTAATATCTTCAGAGCTAACATACACGTGAACCTCAACTAATGGAGCCCTAATCTCATGGCCCTTGGGGTGGCTTTTGATGTATATTCTATTGCTCATCTTCATACCCTTCTCAATTATTGGCGCTAGGTCAGCCTCGGGGACTCCCTTAACTGTTATCGATTTCTCAACGAAATGAAGCCTAGGCCCCATCTCACGTAGTCTTGGCTCCACGTAATTCTCAAATATCGCCATCATTTCAGCTGGGACTCCAGGTAACGCAATAATAATCGTGTTACCCTCCTCAACCCAAATACCTGGTGCAGTACCAACGGGATTCGGCAATGGCTTAGCGCCCTCGGGCATTTTTGCCTGCTTAAGCCTAGGCTCAGTAAGCTCTAGACCTCTTGATTTAAATGTCTCAACCACGAGCCTAAGCGCCTCATCATTAATCACATACTTCCTATTCAAGGCCTTAGCCAGGTACTCGCTTGTCCTGTCATCAAATGTTGGTCCTAAACCACCTGTTGAAATAACAACCCTAATACCTCTCTTAATGGCATCTCTGAACACCTCAACTTCATCCTCCTCACTATCCGGCACGGTTATTATCCTCCTAACGTCATAGCCAAGAAGTGTTAGCTTTCTTGCGAGCCATGAAGCGTTTGTGTTTACGGTCTTTCCAATGAGTAATTCATTACCTATTGATATGATCCATGCCGTATAACTCATTGTAATTAGCGCTTAAGACCCACTTAAAATGCCTTTGTAGTGGTTAACAAGGACATGTTAATAAATGGGTTAGTAATTATTGTACTCTGATTTAGTATGAGGAGGTTCGCAATAATAATCCTGGACTTGGATGATGTACATCCTGAGGAGGACGATAAGGTTCGCCTAATTAGGATGATTGAGGAATCCCTACAGTGGTGGCATGGCTACCTGGGGCAGAGCGATAGGTTGGGGCTTGATAAGTGGAAGGTTTATTACGTTGAGTGGGGTGATGAATTAATGGTTGCCAGGGTGCTCAACGCACTTGGTAAGTTTAGGGAATACATAAAGGGCGAGTTGTGACTATGGTGTTAAAATCATTCAATTCTTGCTTCCTCATAACCACAATTAGGGCAGTGAAGCACGTACTTAATGCCATACTTACCATCAACCTGGATCAATGCCTTATCAGCAATAACCATCCTATGCAGACAGCGTGGGCATGTGTAATTACCCCTATAACCATGCTTACTTAATATCCTCCTCACTGCATAAAGGCTAATACCCAACTTAGTCGATATAGCCCTTTGACTCAAGCCCTCACTATATAGTCTTAAAACCTCCCTAACTAATTCGCTCGGCATTAAGTCTACCTTAGAGACAATCTTACCCTCAGCCCTAAGCCTCTCCATTGCTGCCCTAGTCCTCTGCCTAATGAACTCCCTCTCCATGGATGCCACGAAGGCCAATACAGTCCTTAAGAACTGCCTATATGCACCATCCAGGTTTTGAAGCACAGCCTCCTTCTCACTGGTACTAACTATGAGCAGACCAAGCCGATTCTCAACGATATCTAAGAGCCTAAAGAGCTCCTGGAAATTCCTAACGAGCCTCGATGTTTCATAGACCAGGAGAACCATTGGTCTAGGGCTAAGTGCATTACCCTCAATGTCACTGATTAAATTCCTAAAGGCTGGCCTATCCATTATCGGTGAGGCCCCACTAACTGCCTCATCAATGTAGAACTTCAATATATGAAAACCCCTTGACCCACTCCACCGCTTTAGATACTCAACCTGGTTAGTTGGGTCCTGCATCTCAGTGGATACTCTAACGTATGCTACAGCAGGAATCACAACAACGGATTTATTGTAAATGCCTTTTAAATGATACACCAAGATATTATCAACTGCGAAGTATTCCTCGATTTATAAATAATATAGATAATAATGCTTAAAAACCATAGCCTATTTAGCCGATAAATGGTTAAGGCCTTAATAACGGACCCAGTGGATGAGTACATAATCAACGAGTTGAGTAAGCATGGCGTGACTGTTGATTATAGGCCAGGCATTAATAGGGATGATTTATTGAAGGTTGTTGGGGATTATGAAATTTTAGTAGTTAGGAGTAGGACAAAGGTCACTAAGGAGGTTATTGATGCGGCCGGTAGGTTAAGGGTGATAGCTAGGGCTGGTGTTGGGCTGGATAACATTGACGTGGATTATGCCAGGTTAAGGGGTATTGAGGTAATCAATGCGCCTGAGGGATCTACTCAATCAGTGGCGGAGCTGACCATAGGCTTAATGATCGCCGCAGCAAGGCTTGTGGCTCTGCAGGATAGGTTAGTTAAGGGTGGTGAGTGGCCGAAGGGTAAGTATGTCGGTAGTGAATTATTCGGGAAGGTACTTGGTATAATTGGGTTTGGCAGGATTGGACAGAGGGTCGCTGAGTTAGCTAGGGCTATAGGCATGAATATTCAGGCATATGATATAGTCGACATGAGAGATAAGGCATTAAAGCTCGGTGTTGATTTCGTAGATTTCGAGACACTGATTAGGAGTAGTGATTTCATAACAATACACGTATCCTTAACACCAAGTGCAAAGTACATGATTGGTGAGCGGGAGTTTCAGATGATGAAGGATGGCGTAATAATAATCAATACGTCCAGGGGCGAGGTAATAGATACAAGGGCATTACTCAAGGCGCTCAACGATGGTAAGGTGGCTGCCGCAGCTCTTGACGTGCTTGAACATGAGCCGCCCAGGGAGCCTTGGGAAATAGAACTTGTTAAGCACCCAAGGGTCATAATAACACCGCACATAGGCGCAGAGACCAGGGAGGCTCAAAGAAGGATTGCGGAAATACTCGTGAACAAAATAGTGAATTACCTAATGAGCAATAACATTAAGTGATTCAAGACAATGTTTGACAGGGGGACCTGACGACACGCATCATCGTGGGCTTTTCAAGCCCTCTCCGCGGTCATGCCTAGGAATTATTGGAGGTTTATTTTCGTTTCTCCGTATTACTGTAAAAGTTTTATACCATGCCAGCGCATGCGTATTGATGGTTGACGTAAATAGTATTGTAAATAGGATAATGGGTATTGCCAGGGAATTGGGTATTACCGCATCAGTTGAGGAGTATGGGCGTGAGAAGGTCGTGATTCTTGAACTTGGTGAGGATTTCAGTATATATGTTTCCGTAGTGTGTAATAATGAATGCGACATTGAATATGCTATTGGTGATGAAAACTTCACGTTTAGGCCTGGGAGTATTAATTTATTGCGAAGAGCTGTGGAAATCATTGAGAGGATAAATGATGAAGTCACCAAGGCATAAACCGTCATAACTTTAGGTATACCCAACCCTCTGCCTGTTTACGTACAATTTCAGCGACACCAGCATTCACAATTTTAACGCCATCTATTAACTGATCCTCCGTTATGTTTCTACTCCTCATTGAATTCCTGCAGGCGACTATCACGACACCACGCCTCATCAGATCCCTTATCCGATCCTCAACAGTGCTGCCCCTAACAACGGCATTTATTGCGGATTGATGAAAAACAACCTCAACCTCTGCATCGGGTATTTCATTTATTAGGTTGTTGCATGAGGTTAGTGCCTGGTCCACGTTGTTAATATCCGAAACCTGTACCACGACTCTCAGCATCGAAATCACACCGAGAAACTAACTTAAAGGACTTCCCCGGCTAATCGTGATTAATGAGTGAGGCTGACATAACTCTACCTGGCTTTAACATCATAAGTGATGTAAAGGGTGTGTTGAGCGGTGTTAGGATGAGTTTGGCAGGCAATCAATGGTTTGTTATTGACGAGTTAATTAAATTTCTAAAGTCCATGGGGTTTAACGTGTATGTTGAGACCATACCACCAGGTCTTGTATTAAGGAGAGCATTGGGTGAGCCCCTCGTTATTGGTGGTTTGGTTATTGACGTTAAGCCGGAAATAGTATCATTACCAACAAGCATGCTTAATGGGTTAACGGTCAAGGATAAGTTTGATTACGTTGAGAATGACTTAGCAATAGTGTATGTTGGTGAGCCTGTGAATGATTGGTGTGAGTTGAGGAATAGGAGGGTTGCAATTCCGAACCCAGTCACGGAGGGCATTGGTGCATTGTTTAGGGAATTATGCACTGAGTACTGTGGTGATTACTCAGAATTTATTGGTAGAGGCTCAGTGTACCTAACGAGGATACACCATAGGGAAATACCTGAATTACTCCGTAATGGGTTAATTGATGCGGGGGTTGTTTGGAGGACAGAGGCGATTTACTGGGGCTTTAAATATACGGTGCCCATTAGGAATAGGGTTAGTAGGTTATCCTTCGCGTTAATGCCGTGGGCAGGTAATGACGCTATTAAGGTCTTCGAACTTTTACGTAGCGACGATGTTAGGCGTATGTATGAGAAGTACGGGTTTAGGTGGATTGCAAAGCCCTAGATTCATTGCTTATTCCTACCTATGAAAATATCGCTGGATTTAACCGTTACATCCTTATGAAGCAATTCAATAATTGCTTTTCTATTATCATTAATCACCTTAATTAATTTCTTATCATCAGTTACCAACGTTAAATCCTCCTCAGATGCCACAGTGACGTAAGCGGCATCATAATACGTCAACCTGATTTTCATTGCTAGATTAAGCACCAACTCGGGATTCTTTGGCTTAACAATATTCATATAACTAAAAATTTTAAGCATATCTTTATACATAGTTAAAGCCTCGTCCTCTACTAAATACTTAAGCAACGCGGTTTCCCTCCAAATCGCATTACCAACCTCATATATTGTTAAGTCAAGCACATAATTATTGCGTAAAACTTTTACTGCATCTCTCCTTAAATACTTAGTTATATTCATAATTGACGAAGCGTCAAATAGATAACTCATCCTTCATCACGGCTTAATCTAACAGCTTTTATGATCTCCTCATCAGGTATCTTACTAAGTATTTGACCTGCTTCATCGAGAGCCCTAGCCAATTCCTCTTCCTCGGCCTTCCTGACCTCCTCTTCAAGCGCCCTCCTTATTACGTCGCTAATTGGTATATTATATTTCTTCAACTTCTCCCACAGCTCCCTCTTTATCTTTGCGGATACCGTTACGTAACCCATACAAGTATTACTATTAACGGTAGTATTATAAACCCTACCCCAATATCAATGCCTACAATACCTTCACTTCAATGCAACCCCACGAGAACATTGTTATACTTGAGCAGCATTTCCTTCATCTTAAGTGCGTCCTTCTCGAGTAGTGGCGACTCGTTTATTATGGTTATCTCAATATCTTCGCTGCCTAACTCCCTGGCGAGGGGCTCGAAGGGTGGATTATTAGTGTCAATTGGCTCATGCTCATCAACCCATTCACCCTTCCTGTACTTAACGCAGGTGAAGTGGGTGTGCATTGGTTGGTCCCCGAAGTACTCACGCCACATGTTAAGCACAGCCCTATAATCAATAGAACCACCATTCCTGGCAAACACGTGTCCCCAATCGATGACGGCAACAACCTGTGGGTGATTAATCTCCTTAACGAGCCTAAAGGTCTCTTCCAAACCGCCGAATTGGCTTTTCCTGGCCATAACCTCGAGGCCAAGCTTAACATTCTTAATATCATTCTCCTTCATCCAATCAATGATCCTGAGGACGCCATCCTTAACGGCATTATAGCACCCCTCCGGGCCAAGCTTACCGTAGTATGCCGGGTGGAAGACAACCACGGTCGCGCCCATCGCCTCGCCCCTATCAAGGGATTCCTGAAGCCTAGTTAAGCTAGCCTCAACCTTATCTCTCTCCTCACTGCATAGGTTTATGAAGTAGGGCGCATGCACGGACAGCCTAACACCAAGTTCCCTAGCAACCTCACCAGCCTCCTGCGCAGCCTCCCTGGTCATCCTAACCCCCTGCACAAACTCAACCTCCATGGCGTTCAGGCCGACCTCGCTCACGTACCTAATACCGTCTATCGTACCAGCACTCCTCTTCCTCTCCTTAGCACCTATTGGAATCCCGGCAGGTCCGAGGTATACCCTAGCCATTGAGGTAAGCATTGCGAACAAAACTAAAGAGTTTTGCCTCAGAAACCAACTCAATAGATCAAAGATAATACATTACCTCACGCACCTCCTCGCCCTAACTACCAACTCGCTTGAGATGCCCAAGTCATCCCTGAGAACAATGCCCAAGGCAATATCAAGGGCGAGCGGGTAGCACCGGTCAACGATCTTAAATACCTCATTAACATTAAATGCTAGGACCTCGACATTAGGCGGAGTATCTAAGTCAAGAAGTCTCCTATGCGGTGGCTCATTAAAGTCGCCTATAACAACGACATCGATGTCGCTATCCTCTGCGAAATCACCCCTAGCATACGAACCAACTAGGAATACCGTACCATGAACCCTATCAGCAACCTGCCTAGCCAGCTCCAATGCCCTACTCCTCAACTCCTCACGCCACTTAATAATCCCCTCCATAAATCCTCAACAAACACTATAATCCTCTCAGCAGCCTTAATAGCCATTTCCGCATCACTACGCGTAAAGTACTCATAAGGCACACCCTCACTCCATGCATCAACATACCTAGTCGGCACGTAGAACTTATCAAGAAACTTACCCAAATCCATAACATCACTGGGGACCTGAACCATCCTACCCAATTCACTAAGCAAATGAGTAATGGAGTGACCCCTCGTGGGCCTGCCAATTCCGTATAGAATAGCCTTCACGGCAAACTCCGACGCCTGATGCGCCTTGAAACACGACCAATTATAATCCCCCCTCTCCTCATCACCCCTCGCCGACTCAAGCGTTCTCCTAGCCATTAAAATCCACCTACCGAACTCCTCAACATCAACGCTAAGACTCATTACCCCTCAAAAGGCCTAGGCTGAGTTAAAAAGTGTATAAAGGCCTGAACCATGAGTATTACTGAAATGCCCATTTACTCATGGCCGTTAAGAATGTACGAACCATCAAGCGAATTACTCAGGTTACCCAACGTTAGGGAGAGCTCATTCAGTGTGAGTCTCGAGAATAATAGGGTCAAGTGCACATTATGCCATAGGCAATGCACACTGTCAAATGGGCAGGTTGGACTCTGCGGTATGCGATTCAACATCAACGGAAGACTCTACACAGCCACATACGGCCTACTAACGGCAGCTGAATCAAGACCAATGGAGATCAAACCATTATTCCACTACTATCCACGCACATCAGCCCTAACAATTAGTACGTATGGATGCAACTTCCCATGTGCATGGTGTCAGAATTGGCACTTGAGCAAATTTACCAGCATGGATGGCGTTTATGTGCCACCTGAGAAGCTTGTTGAGTGGGCTATTGAAAATGGTGACTCCGGGATTAACGTGAGTTTTAATGAACCGACACTACTAACTGAGTATGTAATCGACGTTTTTAGGCTTGCCAGGGCCAGGGGCTTGCACGCCTCAATCAACACCAATGGTTATCTCACCCCTGAGGCCCTGAGGGCCTTATTTAATGCGGGTATGGATGGGATGAACTCCGACATTAAGGGTGGCCGTGAGACATATAAGCGGTGGTTAGCTGCTGATTTCGATAGGTTAATGAGTACCCTTGAGTATGCCGTTAAGTTGGGTATTCACTTGGAGGTTACGTACCTAGTAATACCTGGTGTTAATGATGATGAGGCTGATGAGGTAATAAATGCGGTGGCCAGGTTGGGTAGGGATGTTCCACTTCACATAACGGCTTATTACCCAGCACATAAGCTACGCAATTCACCAACACCTGTTGAGTTGATTGAGAACATTTGGAGGAGGGCTAAGAAAGAGCTTGACTACGTCTATGTCGGCAATATACCTGGGCACCCGGGCCAGCACACGTATTGTCCAAGGTGTGGTGCCGTATTAATTAAGAGATTTGAGGACAGAGTCATCGACGTGAAGCTGGTAAACTACAAATGCCCCAGGTGCGGCTATGAAATAAAGATCAGAGGCTACATAGGCAAGTACGGAAACCTATACAGAAGGTTCGTATAGTTAAACAGTGCCGTGACATAATTGACACAAACATGGAGATTAATATTTGGTGCGATGTGCTAATAAACTATATATTACTTTACCTATCTCGTTCACTGTGAAAAACCAAATAATAGAGTAGAATGTGACATAGAAATAAAAGGTGAGTTCTCAGTCTGCATTTCATTAAAAACTGTCACAAATGCTAGTTTTCACCAACTTGATAGGAGATGGCTAACTGAGTGGAAGTCAAAAATTAACGTAAACCTAACAAACCTAATTTAACTTATAAATTACTAGACCTTATTCGATACGTTACAATTAATTATGCTCTAAAGATGCTCAACCCTTAGAACGTAAAAGAATACTTGTTACGAACGTAACCTCAGGTCTACGTCAACATATTAAGCTTTATAACTTCACTGGTATAACTTACATAAGAAGAACACCGCACTTCACGGCTTATTACACCGTGAGATGCAAATTCGTGGTTAATAATTTGTTTAATATTGATGCTATGTCGTAGATTATGTGGGTCTTTAAATGCCGTTAGTTCAATTAAGGAACGATTGCCCTCACATATACTAGGAAACACAATATCAACATAACTAATAATAGGGTCAAGAACATTACCAATAGTATGTAATAAAACAACAACCAAGCTTACGAACAAGAAATCTAATATTTATTAGAGTCATGACGTGAGATAATAATTTAAGTCTAGCCTTGATATAGTTACTCCATGCTTAGGGTCAGGTTTAAAGCTTGATTAATACAATTAAATATTGTGTCTAATCTACGCATTATTGCCGGTATTGGTATGGTGGGAAAACTGGTGATGATCATATTCGCCGTGGTGATTGTGTCGCTTATCCTCTTGTTCGTAAGTTTGAATAAATCATCACCAGCAACGGTGAAGACGGTATCATCACTTCCTTCACCGTATATACCAAGTTGTTTCTCACAGGGACCCGATATTTCGGTAAGTCCCGGCGCAACTTATGAGTGCGTGTTGGCGTACATGCCGACAGGTAATTGTGGGGTGTATATCTCACTTAACCTCACGTCAAGCATGCCCGTGAATGTCGAGATGTCGGATGAAAACGGTTATGTGCTCTATCAGTGGTCTGGCATGACGTATATTAACCAAGAAATTAAGCTGGTTAATCCAAGCTCATACAGCGACAACCTCTACCTCATAATCCATAATCCCAACGGTTACACCGCAAACGTGTACTTATCATACACTGAATACAGAGGATGTAGCAGTTAGTCAATGTTATAAGCTGTGATTAAAATTATTGGTTTCAATTTTGCAATCTTCGTATTTTGTTTCATTTACGACGGCGATTATAAGTAAGATTCTAAACTCAATTTAAAATAATCACGTGCAGCACAGCACTTAATAATTGCCCTTAATGTCGTGGTTAATGTGAGTGATAAGTTACGTAGAGCTATTGATAATGCTGCTGTTGCTGGTGATTATTCGCTTATTGAGCGGTTAGTTAGCGTTATTGAGTCTTGGGACAACGTCGATGATGAGGAGAGGAGGCCATACAGAATATTCATGAGTAGGTGTAAATCACTTTATAAGCGGACATGAAATACTACATGCCAATGGTTAATTGCATGTAGGAGCTCGTTAGTATTGGCAGATTGCTAGGGTTTGGTTCTTTTTGCGTTTATTGAGAATGTTTCAATGCTTTTCATAATAATTATATCAGTCTTAATGATTAAAATACTATAATGTTAAAAATGCTTTGGTCATGAAACAATAACGGAATAATTAAGTCCTATTGATACTAGCAAATAATGAGAAGTGGTTATGGTGGATCATCCCCAAGGCTTCGCCCCGGCCTTACCAGGGTGATGTACCTTGGGGACTCATTGCAATTCATTTAGTTAATGTCTCCTAGGTCTGATTACGTGCTTTGTGCCTGGTCTAATAAGGGAGTCTGATAGGCGCGCAGAATCAATACCTGTGTCTTACCTAGGTATTACTTAACATACTCATAGACGAGATTGCCCTTATCATTGAGTCTCTTCCTAATCCTACCCTTACTACTTAGGCTCTCGATGGCCCTGAGGATGTCGGCGATCCTGAGACCCCTGGACTTGCCCCAGGCCATTAACTCATCCTTAGTAATAACACCCCTACTCATTATGTGATTTAACACCGCGTCCTCAATGCCACTTGGTTGTTGTGGGATAGCCCTCTCGGCAGCCTTAGCCTCAGCTGCCTTTACCTCGGCTGGCTTGGTTATGGGTTTAGCCTCGGACTTTGGCTTTTCCTCTGTGCCATAGAGGAATGAGGTTATTGATGCGGTGCTCTGCTCCTTACCCTCCTCCTTCTTCCTAGCTCTTCTGGACACAACTTATTTTTCATGAACCTAATTTAATAATACTTACTATCACCGTCCATGGAGGTATTACGGAGCAATTACTTATAAATGGGTTGCGTGTCGATGATTATGATGAGTAGTTCGGAGAGTAGGGTTTGGGCTGCGATTGCATGGGCCCTCCTAATAATTGGGGCCATAGTGGCCTTGATCATTAGGCCTAGGGATGATTATGTTAGGTATTGGGCCGTGGAGTCCATTGGATTTACGATAGTCATTATCATTGCTTGGATACTCGTGGAGATCGTATCGATAGTGTTCGCATTCACGATAGTGATACCCCTAATACTGAAGGTGCTTTATGGACTTGGCGTATTCCTGGCATGGATAATTGGCGTGTTTAAGGCATTAACGGGTGATTACTGGAGGCCACCGATCATCCATGAAACCAGTGAGTGGGTTAAGAGGGTTTTACGACTATAAATCCTCATGTAAAACCCTAAGCCCAAGTAACCTGGCAAACTCCTCTAGCTCTTTTCTGAAGTCGCCATAAATCACCACCCTATGCCACCCACCACGCCACTTCCAATTACGTACAACATTACTTGCATTTCCACTACCTATGAGCTTTGTTGCGCAGGCCTGCGGTGAGTACTCATTACTCACTGACTTAGATACGTGGATGGTCAATAATCGCTCCTCAGGATTGAAACCAACGATAGTCACAGGCTCATTCGTAGGTAATCTAACATGCACTGATGCATGCTTAGTCCCTAGGTGGGCCTTCGTTATTATGTAGGGTACCTCAGGCTTATCACCGCCATGAGGATTTGTCGGTGCGTAACAGTGATGATATATGAACTCACCCCTCTCCTCATCAACACCAACATTCACAACAAAACCATTCCTATTGAATAGGTACTTCGCAATTAATATTGGCACGGTAGCGTAAGGATCAGCCTCACAGATTGGTATTATTCCATCATACCAAAGCTGCATGTAACCGAGGCATGGCCAAGCCCTCAGAAGCCCCGTGTTATAAAGTACTATGCAATCAACGGCTACTGCATTAACGCCCAGCTCCTTCACGGCATTCCTCATGGCTATGTAAAGCTTGGCCGAATTCCTAATCTCATCCATTGAGTCATCATAGACAGCCTCAGCATACTTAACCCACTTACTTGCCCACTCATCGGCTTCCTCATCACTAACCTTATCAAAGAACCTAGCCCTAAACTCATTGGCATCCATTATTATTGGTGTGACCCCCGTTATTGACTGTATCAACCTAAACACACTGTACATGTCCGTGTTAGGCCCAAACTGCCAATACAGATGTGACTTAAGGCTGGGCGAGACCACAAACAATACCTTACTCATCCTTAGCCTAGCCAACGCCACTAAATACCTAACACTAGTTATTACGGCCTGACTTGCCAAATCGCGTGTGGAGATCCCAATGACTGGGTAACCCTCACTTAAAGCCTTACTAATGCCTAGCATATACTCGCCAGCACCTGCGTAGGCCTCAGCGATTATAATTACGGGTTTACCACTCCTAACTATCGGATCTATAAAACCCATCAATGAATTTAGGGTAACAACAATGTAACCCACCGCATTACCTTCTGCATTTAAAAATGCCTGAACATCAACTGGATCTCTAATATCATAGCTCACGAATTCAACATCCGGGAATGAGGACCTAAGGGCATTAATGAGGGTACTTTTCTCATTTTCAATAAACTTCAGTGACTCCGGTGGAGCACCTAAGTCGCCAATTACAGGGTCTATGAAGGCTAGTGGTATCCTTATTTTTGAGCTCATATGAATTAATTTTATACTACGTTTTTATTTTTATTTTCTTTAATTTAGGAATTGAATATTAAATTAGATAATTGAAAGAAACCTAGGCATTCTTAGAAAATTGAAGAAAAATTTAAATAGGGATTCCTTGTTTTTCATTTAATGTATTACAAAATGAATAGAGGTGCTGTGGAGATTTCACATATACTGGTAATAATCACTTTGTTCATTTTGGCAATGGCCATACTAGCCCCATTCCACTTCAATGTCAATAGCCTGGAGCAGACGATATACTCGTTAATTGGGGGTTTTGGCGCAAACAATGGTAGTAACCCAAGCTATATAGAGACGAGCGCCATCATGAGTAAGTCGGATGATATAGTCACCATAGCAATAAGTATAAGGAATAATGGCAACAACTCAATAATGCTGGGAGGCACGACAATAATCGGCTCAGCAAAATGCAATCTATACCCCTCGATAGTGATCCCACCGCATAGCGTTGGTGAGTTAACGTTATCTATATACACGATGGATAATACAATGTCAGACCCGGTGACGGTGAACGTTGGTGGTGACGCATACTCAACTGGTACACCTCAAATATTTTGCTACGGAGCTTACCTGGATTTGACGAATAATAATGGTTTCATCGTAGTGTTTAGTACGGTCAATGGCGGCAATATTTATGTAAGCGTTAATCAATGAATACCAATATTCAGTTGTTAAGAAGATGTATGCTCGTGAAAAATTCTTTCGATGGAGGTAATACGAGAAACTACGGTAATAACATAATTTAATTTTTAATTACGTGGCAATAGCAGTAAAGACTAAAAAGATTGAGTTAAGAGATAGAACTGGTCTAATATGAGGGTTAGTTTTTCAGTGAATAATCACTGTAGGTTCATGGTAATTATTCCCCTGCTAATTATGCTTATAATGCCGGTAGGCTCCGTAATGGCTCAGTCAATGCTTGGTTATGAAATTATTAAACCGCAGCCAAGCATGTTCAGTTACATAAACCCAACCACCATAGGGCTAACGAAATACTCAGCTCAGTCTGGGGTTAATGATACAACCGCTGGTATGGTTATATTACTACCTAGTTACTATTTGCCACTTTCGTATAACTTCTCGGCTGGTCAGTTCGTGAATATATATGTCTGGTCCAACCAATCAATATCAATTTATCTGATGAATAATGAACAGTACTCAGCCTTCTCATCGGGTCAATCATACACGTACATTTATGAAGCAGGTGGAAGCATTATTGAAAGATCCTTCTATATCAGCGGTGGCGGCACCTACTACATAGTCATTGATAATAATAATCAAGGCCCGGCCTTCGTACTTTACGAAATAACGGAATCACCAAGCCCCGAAGGACCTAACTTCCCAATGGGTATTGCCGATTATGGACTAGCGCTGCTACGGGGTAATTTACTGGCTTATGAGTATTCCACGGACATGTTCGTTGGTGAGGTGACAATATACAACGCAAGCACTACAGAGCCTAGTTACTGCCCGTCACTTGAGGTCAAACCAGGCAATACCTGGTTTAGTACTCAGTTGAACGTGGTTATGCTCATTCAAACAGCCAATGGCAATACCCAGTATTATTGGTTGCAGGATGTGTTGGAGTTCAATTCTCAGAGTGATCAGTTCCAGGTTCTTGATAACATATGGAATGACACGGGTAGCACCAGTGTAATTAATTCTGCATTAATAAGCGGCAATGGTGGAATAACTTCCTCAGGGAGTAACGTGCTTTATTATGATTGGGGCATTGAGCAGCCCCAGTCGGTGTCTTTGCCTTTCACAATATACCTAGTCATTAAGGTTGGGTTGAATAGTAATGGCTACCCATGGGCAGCCTTCGGATACTCACTAAACGGACAAACAACAACATGGTACGACAACGTAACCATAATGATACCATCAAACTACGCAAGCATTACAGTGTCACCACCCAACCCACTGCTTAATAAGTATGTGCCATTTAACGACGCGGAATTGGTGGTGGCTGGTCCAGGAGATAGTGAATGCACCATTGCCAACACCCTGGGTGTTGAATTGGGTCTCTACTTTAAGTACGGTGATTACCTGGTCCCAATACCATATATGTGGAATTTCGGCATGCACACGGCCGAGTCTATACTTAATGCATCATCGATCTCCATAGGTCCAGGCATGGCGTTTGTGAAAAACGGTAATGAAGAACCAACATACATAATGGGTTACTTCGCCCTACTGACCATCTACAATAGCATTAATGGCGTGACAAACACATCAATAGTTACGCCTGGTACGCCAGTAAAAATCAGCGAGCCAGAAATTATCGTGTTTAATAATGGAACTAGGTATGTACTTCAGGGTTACGTAATCAATGGCAGTGAGTACTTAAGCACGGCAAGCCTTAGTATAGTCATTAATGGATCAACGAGCATAGACATTGAGTGGGTCAGGCAATACATGGTTAATGTAACAAGCCCAATACCAATACTGGTAAACGGCAACGCAACAAGCAACTACAGCGGTTGGGTAAACGCAGGCTCTACCATAACAATAAGTGCGCCAAAGTATTACGTGTTCAACAACGAAACAAGGCTTGCCTTTCAATACTTCTACGTCATTAACTACGAACCGTATTACACGATTAATTACCCATACAATGTGACATTTACCGTAGGCTCGCCAATGGCGTTTACGGCAGTATACACAAGGCAATACCTAGTGAGCATAATGTCTACGGCGCCCATTTACGTAAATGGCTCAGCGTACATGAACTACACGGGCTGGGTTAACGAAGGATCAACATTAGTACTAACAATACCAAGGTACTACCAACTCGGTAATGAAACACGCTATGTATTCAATGGAAATAACACGGCAATAGCACTTACAGTGGATGAACCAGAGGAATTATCCATAAATCAATGGACAAGGCAATACCTAATAAACATAACGAGCCAATACCCAGTAAACATAAATGGGACAACAACTACGCAATACACCGACTGGCTAGACGCGGGTTCAATAATCGTAGTAAGGCCAAGCACGGTATTTGCAGACGGCCTCCTACTTCAGGAACCTGGCCTCACACTGGTGGTTAATGGCCCCATGACCATTAGTATTAAATGGACGATAAACTGGGCGCTCACGGCAGCGCTTTATGCGGTCGTATTAATCATAATAGTCTCGATAATCCTATTGATAAGAAGATCGAGGAGAAAAGCGCCTCAGTATGAGGCTATGCCGTAAAACTCCAGGTATCAACCATTTGCACATCCCCACTAGCCGAGATGCGGTACTTATGGTACTCACCATTGCTAAGTACGCGGCAGTTACCAACGAAACCCGGCCTGTAGAAGTCAATCACTGTTGATGAGGCATAAAGCACACCCCCAGGGACATCGCACTGGTAAAGCCTGTAATACGCCTCCCTAGCCTCCCTCCTCTCATCATCAAGAACCTTGTAATAACTACCGACAATTAGCGTAACGTAACCATCCTCAACCAATGCAATGCCCAGATTTGCCCCGGTCCTCACGAACTTAAGCAGCCAAGCAAGATCGTCTTTAGCGATGTCGCCCTTAATACGATTAGCGAGGGCCAGGTTGGCGATGTAGGTATCATTAAACCTAGCCGTGTAATCCTTGTCAATACCAACCTCCCTGGCTATGTCATCCCTATAGAAGGAACCGTTATGAATCATGTAGAGCTCAAAGCCATCCCTAGTCACCGCTCTAACAGGGTGCGTGGAGAATATGTTTTTCGGTGTACCTGTGCTCGCGGCCCTGGCGTGCATCATCATTAGCACTGCATCATCATTATTCACATTACTTAGAAAACCCCTAATGACATTAACGGGGTTATCCATGAATATGGCCCTCACACTCCTATGATGGAATACGGATGAGGAGACAACATTGACGAACAAAATTCCCCAACCATCCTCATGCCTCTCCTCATTGAGGAATTTCTTACCGTATGGGTCCATAGACGCTGCCTGCACAAGGCTATTGCCAATACCAACCAAGGTCTCGCCGGCATTATTAAACCTACCAAGGATGATGGCAAACCTGCACATACCCGTCGGGCTATATAATGGGAATTTAATAAATGTTTTGTGTTTTACAATTGAACATAAAACTTATTAGGAGGTATGCCTAATAAACAATTATCATGTTTACAATAGCATTCATATCAGCAAGCGGCGGTGCAGGAAAAACAACCCTGGCAGTGAACACGGCGGCATCCTTAGCCATCGATGGACGCAAGGTGTTATTCATCGACTTCGACCCGTCGGCAATGGCAACCCGCGTATTACTAGGTAGGACCTTCGACGAGTGCAACCTAAAGACCCTAATGAAAAAGCTCACTGATTATAAAAAGGGCTACTTAAAAAGTATGCCCACAGTTAACGAGTGCCTTCATCAACACGTGATTCCGGGAAATAACGCAGCCTTCTACGTATTACCTGGAGGTAACTTAGACGAAATAAGTAGTGACATAAAGAACGTGCCTGACTGGGGGTTACTTCTAAGGTCGCTTATTGATAAATTAATGGAGGAGGTGGGGTATGACTTTGATGTAATAATTCTAGACTCACCAAATTGGGTTTATCAATTCTTCGAAATGACATTCCCACTGGCTCCACTCTATGTAGCTATTACGAGACCTGGTCTTCAGGAAATTAATAAGTTCGTGGACTTCCTTAGAAGGATCATGAACATGCTGTACAACCAGAAAATATTTATCCCAAGGAATAAGAACTATGAAAGCCTAATATCATACGTAGTAAACCAGTATAGATCTAACATGAGAACGCAAGAAATCATGAAGGCTTGGCATGAGGTAAATGAAATCATGAGCAGGGAATTCCCGAACGTACGTCCATTAGTAACTAATGATATGCCTGATAAGTATTATGGTGATGAGGACACGGAATTCGTAGGATTCAGGTACCTAGATGAGATATCTCTAGATTCATACGTAGAGAGTGGCCCATTATACGTAAGGAAACGTACTTCAAAGAGTGCGAAGCCCATTAAGCAGTTCGAAGCGTATTATAAATTGCTGAAGCAGTTCGTATCAGAAATGACGCCAGTGGAGGTGGATCATTAAGGCGTGGGTGTTGAAGAGTGGTAAGGCAATGCAAGGAAAACGAGTATATAGCAATAATTGCGCGTCGATTAAACTGTAGCGAACAATATTCGATAAACCTTGGTTTCATTAACGTAAAACCTGACTTATTATGCAATAGCATTGCGTATGAAGTGGAGTGCGAGGACAAGGTACATTATGGCATTGGGCAAGCCATAGTCTACCAATACGGTGGATTACGGGCAGGGCTCATAGTAATAACGACGAATAAAGACAACAACAAATTGAATCAATTAATGAACTTCCTAAGGTGGGCACGCAATAAACTGGGCATTGAAACTTATATCTTCAGGTGCATTCGTTATGATTGCGATTTATTAAAAATTGAATAAGCAACCAAAATAGTACTAACAACTAGGTTGCACAGAGCATAATGTATAAATTTCCAGACATACAGTCAATAATTCAATGTAATATATCAATATTAATTATGATTTAACTCTTACATTCAGCGTGTGTGAGGTGGGTCGGGTGCGCGCATATTTTTCGTATTATTTCTATTTCTGATTAATATTCAATTACTAATGAAGTAAACTATATAGATTGTTGATGTAATTATGGGATTACATATATAATCTAGTGATATATGTTATTGTAAATGTGTTGTTGTTTGTTTTTATATATTATGTAAATTATATATTGTAAGTAATGTGAATACTTAATTATTTTGATAGGTTATTATTTCAATATGCCATATGCAATTTCCAGTGATGGTACTAAGATTTACTATGAGGTAGTTGGTAGGGGTGAGCCGTTGGTTTTGGTTCAGGGTTTTAGTTGGGACTTGGCTGCCTGGCATTTCCAGTGGGAGTTGGCTTATAGGTTTAGGCTTGTCCTTATTGATAATAGGGGTGTGGGGCTCTCGGACAAGCCGAGGGGGCCGTACTCCCTGGATTCCATGGCCGACGACGTATATGCAGTGGTTAGTGAGCTTGGGTTTAGGTCTATTCACCTGCTTGGTTTCTCTATGGGTGGTATGATTGCCCAGAACTTCGTGCTTAGGCACGGTGATGTGGTCAAGTCCTTAATCCTGGTCTCCACAATGCCCCACCTGGAAATAACCCCAGAGCTTAGGCAGTTTACTGAGATGGCCCTTAAATTATATGATGACTTCAACATGTTCGCCGGCGCACTGCAGGTTGCCTTTAGCGAGGGCTGGGTTAGTAGGAATGAGCAGGTCTTCCATGAATTAACGAGGATGTTCTTCAACAGGAGGATGCCCAAGGAGGCTTACGTGGCTCAGTTGGAGGTGATGGGTGTTGACCTGACGCCCAGGCTTGGCGAGATTAGGGTGCCCACCACGATTATTCATGGGGAGGCCGATAGGCTAATACCCATTGAGAATGGTAGGAAGTTATTCAATGGTATACCGAATTCCAGGTTCGTGATCTTCCCCGACGCTGGCCATGCTGTGTATATTGAAAGGCCCAGTGAGTTTAATGAGCAGGTCATTCATCACGTGGAGCTTGTGAATTCCGGTAGGTTTAGTGAGTATGTTAAGCGTGAGGAGAGGGTAACCTATACGTGATTTTATCCTGCCGTTAAAATCAATCACTTAATCTTTGCCTGATCCTCTGGCTTAACGATCCACCTATCAACATACCTACTCATGTTCTGAAGAACCACTATCCTACTCGGCTCATCCTCATCCATGTACCTAAAGTTACCACCAAGCCTATTAATCTCCTCAAGTAGCCTCATGGCCCACTCCCTAACCTCCTCATGCCTAAGCATATCACTCCTCTTCAGCCTAAATGTGGAGTGGCCCAGGTGCATGTAGGACTTAACCTCGATGAAGTGTGGATTGCCGATTAGCATGAGCTTCGCGAATTCGGGTATGTACTTGAAGTCGTAGTTAAGGCTTCTAATCAGGGTTATCCTAATGACGGTTCTAGTATTCAATTTACTCAGTAACTCAAGGCTCCTTAACCACCTCTCCCACGCATCCTCCCTGTACATCACAGGTACATTAATCCTATAGAACAACTCCTTATTTGGCGCATTGCAGGATAGGTACAACTGCGTTGGCAGCGCATCTTCACGCTGTAGCCTTTCTAGCATCTCTGGGTGCTCTCCATTAGTGACTATGAATACGGACTTAGTACTCGGTAAACTCTTGAGGTACTTAACAAGCTGCGGTAGTTTTGGGTACAGTGTCGGCTCCCCAGAAAGTGATATTGACCAATGCGTTGGCACCAGGGCCTCCTTAGCCCTCTCCTTGGACTTCGGGTTCCCGAAGTAGCCTGTCAATAGCCTATACCTCTCCTTGAGTATTCCCTGAATCAACTCCTCAGGATCATCAACCAAGCCCTCACTGGGTACGAAGGAGTCGAAGGACTCCGTAGGTCTCCAACAATAGACGCACCTATTACTGCATATCATACCCACTGGGCTAAATTCAGCGCATCTATGAGAACCACCTGCTGGTGCTCCATAGAACTTAAACTTATAGCAACTCTGTCCCTTAACCAAGGCGCTTTTTGTCCAATGGCATAACTCAACGGTTGAGTGGTTATATATGCCGTAGCTAGCCTTTATTAATTTCGTCTTTGTCTCGTCAGTGATTCGTATCCTAATCCTACCATTAACCTCACCAATTGTGTGATACTTCAGTGACTCCTTAATTGCCTGCTCAATTTTCTCCATTAATATCAAGCCATTATGTCCTAATTTAAAATATAAACTTTTATCTAGTCATTAATTTAGCTAAATAACGCCACCACCAATCCTCCTCCAAAGCGTGGAATACCAGGTCGGCGTGGTTAATTCGCTAATGCTAACGGACCTATCGGGAGTGTATGGCTTAATGTCCAGTATCGGTGTACCATCGAATAGGTCAAGCCCAGAAACCCTGAGGAACCTTCCATCCCTACTAACGAGCCTAACAATACTAAGGCCGATGGGGTTTGGCCTATGTGGTGAGTCTGACGCGAATACGCCAACTTCGGGTAATTCATCAAGGCTTACCCCAAACTTCACAAGCCTCCTGGGCTTAACCACAAGGATATTTCGTTGATCCCTAGTGACTTTATTAAACAACGAGATTAATATTATGTGTGAGAAGCCGTCAATGTTTCTCAGTCCATCAACAAACTCCTCAAAAACCTCAATAACACCATCAACACCTTTACCAGACGCCCTCACCACGTCATCACTGAGTCCATGCCTAACAATACCAATTGGCCTCAGGAATAACCCGTCATTGTTCACCACGAAGTACTTGGATAATTCGTTATAGGCATCATTATCTCTAAGTAATTCAATTATTAGGGCACTTAATAATCCATTTTTCTTGATAATATTCATAATCTCTTTAATATCCACAAAACCGTAATTAATATGTACTGCATTTAAATATTATTTTGTTATGCAAGGTTGAAATATAAAAGAAAATCGTGAATACAAGGCATTTTAGAATTGCATTAATAATAAGCCTATCGTATTGACTATAATCATATTTAGCCTTATCAATGCAACCTATTACTATAAAAGTACGGTAATGTACAGGGTGTCTCAAATAATGTTAATGCATTTTTAGGCTAACTTTGGTGATAATGGTTATTGTTATTATAATAGCGCTGGTGGCTTTAGCGAGTACTAAGTATCACAATTACGTGGTATTAATAATCATAATTGATAATTGACTTTATTAAGTAAGTATTTAGGGTTTACTCATGTTTAGTAAAATAAAAATAACGTAATATCAATTGAGGCAGTATTTCGTAGATGATTCATGGTTAGGGTCATCACTGATTATGGCTAACGCGTTAGTAATTTAGCTAGGACTAGTACGTAGTAATGATGGTTAGTAATTACGGTTACTTTGAGCAATTCGACGAAAGGACCGCGAGGATATATAGGTTCCTTGAGGTGTTACTGCTATGGAGTTATAAGTTAACGGCGAATACTCTTAGGAAATTCGTGAAGCCACCGGCGAGGATCCTTGAAATAGGGCCAGGCACTGGTAGGTTAGCCAACATACTAAGTGGTTATGGTTATCACGTCGTCGGTGCTGACGTGAGCCTACCAATGCTTAGGCAGGCCAGGAGGTTTTGGAGACCTGACTTTGTAAATGCAGGTAGTTGGGCATTACCAATTACGCCGGGTAGGTTTGACGCCGCTATAGCCATGTTCACACTCCATCACTGGGGCGACCACGCACTATCTATTAGGAATGTCTACGACTCATTAAGGCCTAACTCCGTGTTCATAATCGTTGAGGCTGATGCTGATAAGATTGGGACATTAGGGAGTCATTCATGCAGTGAGAGATGTTTAGCGAACGTACTGACTCCCTACTTTAATGCTGATTTCATCAGGTCATTCCCATTGATAATAGCCATTGGTAGGAAGTTAAAGTAATTAATACGGCATGAATTTAGTAATGGATGAGTGGTTTATATGTTAGTAAATTAAAGAGGAGAGCCCTGAATGCACTTCGTATTGCCGAGAATACCGATGATTTTGATTTAGCAATGTTCCTCATAGATCAGGCACTTCAACTCTACATAAAGGCTGTTTATTTCGAGTTGTTCGGGTCTAAGGTTAGGGGTCACGGCATTAGGGAATTGATTGGTATGTTGATCAAGGGACTTGGGTCCCAGGGCTTTAGTGAATTAGTGCGTGAGTTGAGGGATTTTGTGATTTATAATAGGGATATACTGATAATGCTTGAGGAGGCGTACACCGAGGGTAGGTATGGTGAAATTAGCTATGACATTGATGATATATCTAAAGCACTTAATGTGGCTAAGGAATTAATAAGATTGTTAGATAGGGTTGTTAGTAATGTCAAGTTGGGTTAGGTACCACTTCGAGCACCTGAGGAGATGGAGAGAGTATGCAGTGGCGGTTATGAGGGCTGCCAGGGACTTAATACCGGGTGTTAGGGTTTTCGTCATTGGTGGGGTTGCTGAGGGTAGGACAACGGTCCTTAGTGACATAGACATACTAATAATCATACCAAGGGAAGTCACCGTGAATAAGGGGAGGCTTTATAGGGACATTCTCATTAGGGCTATGGATGTCTACGGCCTTCCCTGGGATGCACCCGTAGAACTACACATTGTTAACGATGATGAGGGCAGGTATTATTTTGAGTCATCAAGTAGGGTTATTGAGATTGATGATGGCTCTAGGTAAAGCAGCCGTGCCTTAGGTAATGGAGTACGTAACCCACAGATGCACCTTCAATTGCCGTAACTGATGCAGCGACTATGATGTTTATTAATGGGGGTGGGTCGATTATTGTCGTAAATAGGGCTAGGATAATTGCTAGAGCGAGCTGCGATAATGCCAACGCCTTAAGTGATCCCTTATTCACCATGCACTTAATTTCCCTCTTGATTTCTAGTTGACTTTTCATTAATAATTATATTATTTATTGTATTTATTTAAGCATTTCTTAGCGTATGAATAATTATGCATACCTATCACGCATAAAATCAGTAAGTACGTTACGTAAAGTCTCCTCATTAACTATGGGTGTGGTGCATGCGGAATATGCACAGACATACGCCAACGGGCTCCCTTTTCTCCTGTATTCATTTACCATAGCCCTTATTGAGTTATCCATTAATAAGTCGTCGACGCTATCACTAATAATTGGGATCACCAACTTACCTGGCCTAAAGGTCCTTAATGCCATTCTTAAAAGTCTTATGAAATCGTCATTGGCATCACCAACAATTACCACCTTAGGTGGATCCCTCAAGTACCAATCAAGGGCTATGAAGTATGATGATGCAGCGGGTCCGTACCTCATTGCCAGGGAGTATAACGCCCTTATTCCGTTATTAACCTCCTTGCTGAACTTGTCAATGCCAGTCACCCTATATAGGTTCATTAAAGCAATCAACGCCAGGGAGTTTGGGCTCCAATTCGGCGTGTCTGCAATGGGCTTTATCCTTAGCGTCATTGGCTCATCGGGCATGTCCGTATCGTAGAAACCACCATCTGGCGCCCTAAACTTATCAACTATGTCATTACCGAGCTTAATCGCGAACTCCAGGTACTTCCTATCACCCGTATGACTATACGCCATCAACGCAGCTAGAAGAGTATAGGAATAATCCTCTAGCAAACCTGGTAGCGAAAGAGTGTTGCATCTGAATGCCCTACGTAATCCGTCACTTCTATACATATTATTCATAATGAAGTCGATGATCTTTAATGAATGTTCAATTACGCCGTTAATGCTCATGTAGTCACTAGCCATTGTATACGCAATAGCCATGGCTGAGGACCAGCCTGCGTATATCGTGGTATCTATTCGAGGGCTCTTTCTCTGTCTTCTTGCATTAATCATCTTACTTATTGCGGAGTTAAGCAATGACCTAGCCATATTAATGCTGATGCCCAACTTATTAGCGACCTCCTCAATACTTAACGCTCTATGCAGGACAGCCTTCTCATTACCCCGAAACTTAAATATGCCGAAGTACCAATAAATAATGTTAAACTCATCATTCGATAGTAACCCCCTCAACTCATCAACACTCCACTTATAGTAGCCACCCTCATCCTTAAAATCAACATCGGCATCCTGACTGGCGTAGTAACCGCCGTCTGGGTTTGCCAACGTATCATTAACGTAATTAATAATGCCCACCCCAATTTCTCGTAACTCATCATCCATGGTAATGGCGTATGCCTCGGAATAATTCATTAGAAGCTCGGCATTATCAATGAGTAACTTCTCAAAGTGTGGTATCAACCAACCACTATCCACGGAATACCTATGGAAACCACCACCCAACTGATCATAAATACCGCCCCTCCCCATCCTTATTAATGTTTCACGTACAATATTGATTAAGGCGCTACCCGTGTAGAAGCCCCTATAAAGTAATAGTGCGTGGTACGTGACCTGGGGAAACTTAGGCGCCATTCCGAAACCGCCATGCTCATTGTCGTACATATCCACGATCTTAACCACCACATCATCCACAACACCAATGTCCAAATTATCAGTGACGGTGGAGACGTAGGAGCTTGTTATTGCATTGCTAATCTCCCTAATTAGTTCACCTATCTGATCCCTCCTACTTCTATAGGCGTCTAGTACGGCCCTTAATACCCTAACCATACCAGGTAAGCCCATGCCATCCCTAGGCGGGAAGTAGGTACCGGCGTAGATAACCTCACCCTTAGGCGTTGCGAAGACTGTCAACGGCCATCCACCCTGCCCAGCAATTAATAATGCAGCCTCCTGATACCTCCTATCAATATCGGGTCTCTCATCCCTATCCACCTTAATTGGTATGAAGTAATCATTTATTAATTGGACAACCTCCGGATCCTTATACGTGGTCTCATCCATAACATGGCACCAGTGGCACCACCCAGCACCAATGTCAATTAGTAATGGCTTATCCTCATTTATGGCCTTCTCAAAGGCCTTAGCACACCAACCCCACCACTTTACCGGGCTGTTCAGAGCCTCAAGTACGTAGGGTGACCGTGATTGTGAAAGACATTGAATCCTCTCATCAATATCCATTAATTCAATGTATATATACGTGTTAAAAAGGGTGCCTACTAAGTTTAGTAAATACTAACACGGCATTGGTAGTCAAGGTTCCTCGCCACGTTTAATTGGGGCACCACGACTTATCCAATCAAGCCAGGAACCAAGGTAAACCCTAACCTTACTAAAGCCAAGTAACTCTGTTAAGGCAAACCACACAAGGGCCGACCTACCGCCAGTCCTACAATAAAGTATTATGTTGTCATTTTGTGAAAGTCCGTACCTATCAACCACCTTCACAATCTCATCACGATCCCTAAACCTATTGGTTCTGGGTTCGAGAAATAGATTCCAGGGCATGTTAATGGCGCCTGGTATATGGCCCCAAATATCCACGTCACTACCCATGTACTCACAGGGAGACCTAACATCAATAAGTAGCGTATCACCGCCAATATTTCCATTGGTAACCAGCTCGTATACTTGATCGAAATTGACGAAATAATCCTTAAGATTAACAACTACATTCAACCAATCCCTTTGATTGAAATTACTGCTATACACGTGTCCATTACATGTGCATAGAGGGCCCTTATGTATTAGCCAATTTACCTTACCACCGTTAAGCAATGATATGTGTTTAAAACCAAGAGCCTTTAATACCATGTAGGCTAATGCCGCGTGCCTATTATCAATCTCATCAAGAAGCACGATATGCCTATCCCGGGTTATGCCCTTAACGGCTAAATCCATGATTAATGCTTCATAATCCCTTATAATGCCCACATCACGTAATAAATCACCATAAAGTCTTAACAATGTTGAACCAGGTATATGCCAACTGAGGTATCCAGCCCCTGGATTCTCGTCTATCTCAACTACGATATAGGGACTAGAAATAAATGAGGCGAAGCCACGATTAAGATAGCTCAGTATATCCTCCACCTCGGTTAATGACTCCACAAATATGCGATGGTAATACGATTTATAAGTATGGATTATTAGTGCATTTTTTACATACATTTGTATATATCTCTATAAATATGGATATAGATAAGCTAACTGCGCAAAAACTGCATAGTTATCAATAACATATTAAGTTCCGCATTGGTTGTAAATCGATGGCTGAGGAAAGAAAATTGGGCATTGTATTCGCATCGGGTGCCGCAAATAGGATTTGCTGCCTAGTGGTTTATGGCGCAGCTGCACTGGCGGCTGGTTATAAGGTAGTCGTTCACCTGGTTAATGAGGGATTGGTCGCCTTTAGGAAGGATGTATTACCAAGACTAAACACCCAGGACCTGGGCGTGACGATAGGACCGGCTATGTATGTCCCCTACATAGAGACGTACTTAAGGAATTTAAAGAATGCCGTGGAGAAGGGCGAGTTTAAGGACTGGTACTCATACCTGAAGGAGCTTAAGTCGGTCTATGGCGATAAATTCAAAATATACGCATGCCCACTTGCCGCACAACTCTATAACATAAAGAAGGAGGACTTAGTGGACATAGTGGACGAGATTAAGGGTGCGGAGTCATTCCTTGAGGAGGTCTATGGAGGACCGATACTGTATTTATGATGTGAAGTAAATAAAGCCGAATAACATATCTTTAAAAATGATCATTATATCACTTGCGTTGTACCTTGAACCCAGGCTTAGTTAATTCCTTAAGGTTAAGGATGTTATCAATCTCATCATCACTAAACCCCAACTCCTTAAGTACGTCCCTAATGCTGCGGCCCATCATTAATTCCCTGCTCAATTCAGCAGCCTTCTCATAACCTATCATGGGCGTGAGCATGGTTATCAAGGCCAGTGATTTCTCAGCATATCTACGCATGACATCCACGTTGGGGGTTAACCCATCAATCACGAGTTTCGTGAACTTCCTAATTCCCTCACTCAATATACTCATCTCCATGATTATGTCATAACCAATGACTGGTATACCCATGCTTAACTCAAACTCCCCAAGCATTGAGGCATGCTCAATCGACTTATCGAGGCCCAATACCTGCGCTATAGCCTGTAAAAGGGACTCCACGGTAACTGGGTTAGTCTTACCAGGCATTATGCTAGACCCAGCAACCTCGCCTTGTGTAGGTATGTCTATCTCATTAAGCCCTGTGAACGGCCCTGAAAACATTAGCCTAATATCCTGGCCAAGCCTATGAAGGTCCAGTGATAGTGCCTTAATTGCACTTGATAACATTACTAAATCGGTGAGTAATTTCATAGACATGAACGGGTTAACCCTTACGAAATCCAGCCCAGTTACCTCATTAATTACCTTAACAACCTCATCACCAAATCTTGGATGCGTATTAAAGCCAGTACCGACCGCGGTACCACCAATTGGTAATCCCTTAACGAAGTTGATGGTATAATCGAGTAATTGAACGTCACGCAAAAACGCATCTAGGTAACCGGATAATTCCTGACCAAGGGTTACCGGCAACGCATCCCTTAAGTGTGTTCTACCGGGCTTAACAATATCACTAAACTCATTGACCTTCCTACGTAGTGAGACTATTAAATCATTAATTGCAGGCCTTAATGACTCCACGTACTCCATAACTGCGGCAACCCTAATGGCCGTGGGCACAACATCATTTGATGATTGGCCAAGGTTCACGTGATCGTTGGGATGCACCTTAACACCGAGATCCAAATATGCGTGCTTAGCGATGACCTCATTAATATTCATGTTTAAGCCGGTGCCAGAACCGGTTTGATACACGTCAAGTATTACCTCATCATCATACTTACCACTCATTAATTCTTGGGAGACCCTCATTATTGCACTACCAACATCACTACTTAATAGCCCAAGCTCCACATTAACCTTGGCTGCGGCATACTTAATGAGCCCCATCGCCCATATTATCCTACGCGGAAACCTAGTACCCGTGTCCAGGTAGAGATCCCTCGCCTTCTCTACAAACTCCACAATAATAAATTCAGGCATATATTTAATAATGCGATTGCTGAGTTCGCGAATCTAAACTGTAAAGGTACGTCTTAAGAATGCATGAACTATGACAAAAATCTTCGAAGTATACCTATTAAGACACATCATATGTTTAACGGTATTATAAAATACTATAAATATGTATAGAAGCTAATATTTTTGTTCATAATTTAAGATAAATAAATACAGTTTTATTAATATCAGGAACGCATGCATTAACGTGAGGAAGACAGCCATTCACATAATTAGGGGTAACTGGACAAGGGATGGAGCAGGCGTTAAGCTATATAGGGTATTTGGCGATCCACGTATTGCCGAGATAACAGACCCATTTCTACTCCTTGATCATTTCGGCTCAAGAGATCCTAATGACTATATGATGGGGTTTCCATGGCATCCGCACAGGGGTATTGAAACAGTGACCTATTTATTGAATGGGGAGGTTCACCATAGGGATAGTACAGGGAATGAGGGGATTATTGGTCCTGGGGATGCCCAGTGGATGACCGCCGGCAGTGGTATCTTCCATGAAGAGATGCCAAAGCCCATTAGAAAAGTTACATTGGATGGCAATGAGATTTACGACACGGAGGTTAACGGCTTTCAACTTTGGGTAAACCTACCCAGCAAGTATAAGATGAGGGTTCCTAAGTACAGGAACGTCCTCAGGAAGCACATACCAGTGGTTGAGTTGGAGAGTGGTGGTAGGGCCGTGATTATTGCGGGAAGAATTAGGGTGAGTGGTTATGGGATTGTTGAGGGACCAGTTAATGACTTAACAACACCAATACATTACCTAGATGTTCAATTGCCCGAGGAGTCAACCTTCAATTACGAAGTTAATGATGGATATACCGCATTGATTTATATGGTTGATGGTGAAGCATCCCTTGATCAGTGGCACGTTGCTAAACGCGGGGAGCTCGTTGTCCTAACAAGAGATGGGGATGAGGTTATAGTGAAAACAGGCGAGAAGCCCGCCAGATTCTTATTAATGGCTGGTAGGCCTATCGGTGAGCCAATTGCGTGGTATGGACCCATAGTAATGAATACCTGGGATGAAATAAGAAGGGCCTTTGATGAGCTGCGAAGGGGTACGTTCATTAAGGCAAGGCCTGAAGTCCAGGATTATTAATGGGGTTAAGGTAATGAAAATGAAAAAGAATAAATTCAATACTTAAGCGATATATATGATGAGTACTAATAATTTAAATGATGCCATGCTTACGACGTTAGAATCCCTATTTAGTGCATTAGCTGATAGGACTAGGCTTGAGATTGTGCTATTTATAATGAGAAACGGAAAGGCATCAGTACAGGAAATAGCCCGTGGCATTAATAAGTCACAATCATTAGTGTCTCATCACTTAGCCTGCCTTAGGAACTGCGGTATAGTTAAGACAGAGAGGAAGGGTAAGTACGTTTACTACTCATTACTAGATAATGAGGTTGTAAGTATAATTAAGTTGGCCGTGGAACACGCAATGAAGTTTAGCCAATCAATATTAGCGTGTGAAATAATTAATGAGGAGAAAAATAGAAATGAGATAGAAACTCGGGTAAACCTTACTTAGTAATTAACCAACTCCCACTACATCTAATAGACCATTTATGGTGTTTGATAAGTCAACATTACTATAAATTATCCTTCCATTGGGAGATATTAAATAGTAGATGTCTGGATAACCATGCGGATCATATGCTTCAGTCATTTCAAGGCTTGCATAACCTATTATGAACAGCCTTGAATTATTACCCGCAAAGTAGTTAACGAATATACCTACTGGCGTTCCTGAGTAGCCTAAATCATTGTATGGTTCGAGTATTATGACCGTGACATTCCTCGCGGCTAATAACTGCGCATAATGACTTAGCGTGAGAACACCGTATGCGCAACTACTACACCAAGTGGCTGCGAAGTAGAGTAATACGTAGTGTCCGTGGTGAAGGAAATCCGATAGATTCACCGTGGTTCCATTATCCAGCGTAAACTGCGCATTTGGTGCGTAATCACCTACTTTTATTCCTACCTTGACCACTGATGAATTATATAGTACAATTATAAGACTTAATGTAACCACGGTAAGTATTACCATGATTATTACGTATAAGAGAATGCGGGTATTCACGGTCATCACCTAATGATTGAACAAAAACATAGTCTCTTAGATGATAGATACAGGGAATAATATGCAAGTATCAGCGCCAAAAACATTATAATAGGATCCCACTCGGCTATGAAACCCATTATCTTACCATTAATGGTTATGGCTATTAATGAACCGCCTAACGTGGAAATCAACATGGGTATGACTGTACTACAACATAGGCTTGGCATAATACCTATTATTGAAGCGGCTGCACTAAGTCTAATGCCCACCGGGCGCATTCTATGACTATAACTATATATGCTGATTGCAATTGATATACTTAGGGCCCAGGATAGAGCTAGGGAATAAACTATGGAATAAATGACATAGTAATTACCAAAAAATAAGAAGCCAGTATCTGATTGAATGAGAATAAATGAGTATGTTAATGATAATACTATGAAAAATACCGTGGTTAATAAAGCATACTTAACGTCATGAAAGATCATAGCCCAAACCTTGAATATATAATTTGAGCCTAAGCGTTTGGCCATCGTGCTTTCCTATATTTCGGTGTTTTTAAATTATTCTCACATATGAATATTTGTTCATATTTAGAAAGATTTATAAATATTCGTTCTTAGCGTTGTGGGAGGAATATGGGTAAGCTTAGATCAAGTATAAGTGGTGGGGATAAATTGGTCTGTGAGAATTGTGGTGTTGAATTAACACCTGAGAGGATATATGTGCATGAAATTAACGGAATTAAGCATTACTTTTGCTGTGAGCATTGTGCCCATGAGTTTGAACGTAAATTGAGGACTGTCCATTAATGGTGCTACTTAATAAGTAATAATGGTGGATAGATGATGAAGGAACTCGTCATAATAGGTTATGGCGCCGCCGGGTTTGCAGCATTAATTAGGGCAAATGAACTTGGAATAAAACCGGTATTGATAGGTTATGGACCATTGGGAGGTACCTGCGTTAACGTTGGCTGTGTACCCTCTAAGACCGTTTTACGCATTGGGGAGTTGTATAATTATGTAAGTAAGGTGCTTGGTCATGAACATTACCCTGAGTTTACGGAGGTATTCGCCAGGGAAAGGGAAGTGGTTAACGAGCTTAGGCGGTTGAAGTATGAGGATGTACTGGCCAAGTACGACGTTGAGCTCATTGAGGGTAAAGCGTACTTCACATCATCAAGTACCGTTAAGGTTAATGGTAAAGTCATAGAGGCAAGAAGGTTCATAATAGCCACGGGTGCATCACCAAAGATACCGGAAATACCAGGACTTAAGGAGGTTGGGTATTGGACCAACGTTGAGGCGCTTAATCCTGATAGGAAGGTGGACTCGCTAGTCATTATTGGAGGCAGGGCCCAGGCCCTTGAATTCGCCCAGATGTATAGGAGGCTGGGGGTTGACGTCGCCATAGTACAGAGGAGCCCGACATTAATACCTGACTGGGAACCTGAACTTGCCCTAGAGGCTCAGAGGATGCTTGAGGATGAGGGAGTATTGGTTATTACTAACGCCAAGGTGCTTAGGGTTAGTAGAGGTTTGGGTAAAGTCGTAATTACGGATAAGGGTGAGATTGAGGCTGACGAAATACTATTGGCCACCGGTAGGAGACCAAATATTGACCTAAATCTTGAAGCTGCAGGGGTTAAATTAAATGATAAAGGTGGCATACTCGTGGATGACGAGTTAAGGACAACAAACCCTCGCATTTACGCGGCGGGTGACGTAATTGGTGGTCCAATGCTTGAGGCATTGGCTGGTAAGCAGGGTGTTGTGGCTGTTGATAATGCCGTACTTAATGCGCACAGGAGGATTGATATGATGAGCGTACCTCAAGCAATATTTACGCAACCCAACCTGGCCAGGGTTGGATTAACGTTTATGGAGGCGAGTAAGGCTAGGATTAATGCTGATTATAGGGTTGTTTGGATGAGGGATGTGGCCAAGGCACATATATTGGGTGATACCAGGGGCTTAATTAAGATAATTATTGATAAAAATAATATGAGGATAATCGGCGTGCATGTGATGGCGGAGAACGCGGCTGAATTCATAGGTGAGGCTGCCCTTGCAATTAGGTTGAGGGCTACGGTTGATGATATTATTGATACAGTACACGTATTCCCAACCATGGCTGAGTCCCTTAAGCTGGCGGCTCAGGCCTTTCGTAGAGATATTAGTAAGTTAAGCTGTTGTGTGGATTAATCCTGCTTTTAACGGCTTTATATATTGGGATAATGAGATCACGATTTTAAGAATTAAGTCGTCTAGGTAGATTACCGCAATAGAGATTCTGAGTACACCCATGCTCAACCATTTACACCATATAGCCCATGTAACATCTCTTAATGATATCATTAATTAATGCATCATCGAATAATCGATACTGCGCTATCTTCATTCAATTCTCCGGAGTAATAATCTCAGCATTCATCTACGTTATAATGAACCCAGGCATCACCAGCATATTAAATAGTACCCTCATTACGGACTTAACCCACTTTCCTTCCTTATTAGGATATGAAGCGCATGAACAGGATGGGTCATGCGTGTTAATGTAATAATAATAGAGGTAATACTGTCTATCTATTAAGCAATTGGGGATATTTTATTTATAATAGTTGTAGATCATTGTGGTATGGGGAAGTACGCATTTGTAATACTTTGTAACCCGGATGACTTATCAGAGTCCATAAAGGCTGCCCATGCCCTTCATTACGCGGTACAGCTTAAGCGCAAGGGACATGACGTTTTAGTATACTTTGATGGGCTTGGTTCAAGAATACCGATAGCGAGCGCCAATAGCCCATATAAGGGCTTAAAACCTGCCTATGACGAGGCATATAGAGAAGGCTTAATCTATGGCGTTTGCGGCTACTGCGCATCACCACCGCATCTAAACATAAGGGATTCACTACTCAAATTAAACATTAAGCTGATTGGTGATGAGGAGCATCATGAGGATATATCAATGTTTATTGATAAGGACTACACCGTACTCATAGTCTAGGTTATAATACTATATTTTGTTTCCATTAAAACTAAAAATACGTGTGATGACCGACTGACTGGGTATAGATCACATCATATTGTTAAGATATTATTGAGAAACTTGAAAACTTCACTTTTAGATTTATTTAAAAGTAAAGCGCTTGATTAACTTACCTGATTCTCGTATTCCTTTTTGAAAATTATTAATTCATGGAAATAACCGTTAACTATACCCTTATACTCATAGTCTAATTTCTTCATCGTCCTTATTATGCTCTCTATTGCCTTGAGCCAGTCATCATCATTAACCAGCACCCTCAGTCCATAACCTGGCCTTAGCTTCTTCGCTTCATTCAATATTGAGTAAATTGGATGCCTAAGCCCTGCCTCGCATGACTCATGACTGTCAAATACCAATGTCTCAATTATCTCCATAGATCTCACTATATCTTCATTTTCACGATTTAAATTACTTAATAATTTATGCAAAATATGCACTTCTAAACTAATTTATTAATTTGACTATATTTGAATGCATTTGTATGGGTTACGCACATCCAGAGGTCCTTGTGGATACGGAGTGGGTGGTTAATCATCTAAAGGATCCTAAGGTCAAAATAGTGGAGGTGGATTATGACCCAAGCACCGCATACTTTGTATGGCATATACCAGGGGCATCACTACTTACATGGAAAGATCACATTAGGCATCCCGTACGTAGGGACTTCGTGGAGCCCGACCAATTTGCCAGGTTCATGGAGGAACGAGGAATATCAAATGATACGACCGTCGTGCTTTACGGAGACTACAACAATTGGTTTGCGGCTTACGCCTTTTGGGTCTTTAAGGTTTATGGACATGAGGATGTGAGACTACTCAATGGCGGCAGGACCAAGTGGGCTAAGGAGAATAGGCCAACGTGCAGTGGGCACCAAGAGCCGCATTATTATAGGGAGGCTGGCGCCAAGTATGTGGTTAAGAGGGTTGATTGGGGTAGCCATAGGGTATACGCATGGGAAATACTCAATAGGTTAAACAAGGGTGAGGTCGGTAAAAGCCTAATGCTAGTTGATGTTAGATCCCCCAAGGAATACACTGGCGAGATAACAGCACCGCCTGAGTACCCCAATGAACATGCGCAAGTTGGTGGCCATATACCTGGCGCGATCAATATCCCCTGGAGCCTAGCCGTTAATCCGGAGACAGGTGAGTTTAAATCGCCAGATGAGTTAAGGAGACTTTATGAGCAGTACGGGATTACGTCAGACAAGGAAATCGTTACATACTGCAGAATTGCCGAAAGGGCATCCCACACCTGGTTTGTGCTAAAATACCTATTGGGCTATCCCTCAGTTAGGGTGTATGATGGTTCATGGGCAGAATGGGGTAACATGGTCGGTGTTCCAATAAAGAAGGGACAAGAGCCCTAAACCTTAAAATAACGTTGAATTACCCACTCGTTCTTAAATCATTTAATATTCATTACTCATTCTTGTTGAGGTTAACCATATTAAAGGCCAGGTAATGACATGGTACGCTCAATGAACAATCCCCACTACCATTACTAAGCGACCTAATCATCTCGGCGGCCCTCAAGCATTTACCCATACTCCTCAATAGCTCAATCAGTAACCCAAGGCCTAACCTCACGTCAGGGTCATTTAAAGCCCTTATTAAACCAAGGACACCATCCACGGGCTTTACCTCATGATTAACATTGGTAGAAACACCATATAATGAACATAGTATACATCGCGCTGCCTCCTGTATTGTAACCCTAAGCTCATCCTTATTATAACTACTCATAACATTAAGCACGTAATTTATTAGATCGTTGACCGTTAGACTTAATTCAACCATCCAATGAATCTTTTACGCAATATATTATTCCTTTTCACTAAGTGTATTATGCATGAATTTCAGAGTTAAAAATCATAAATTAATAACATGTATGTACGATTCCTAATTATTAATTATTCATCAGAATAAAATCGGCATAGGCTTAAAGGTTAAAAATCAATACTGCATCGCAAATTTAATGTTAAGTGAGTTGGGTAGCATTGTTCAAAACATTAGGGGCTCTGTGGATGAGGGGGTAATAGTCTCCAGGAGGGTTAGGTGGTCAATGATTAGGTTCGCCAATAATGAACCCACAATAGCCAATAACTGGGTCACCCACGAAACAACAATATACATTGCTAAGTCAAGGAGGTATTTAACCACTTCACTTTCAACAGCCAACATAAACATTATTAGGAACAGGGTCCAGGAATTAATCAAGGAATTAAGTAACATACCTGAGGATGAATTCTACGTACCATTAACCCATGGCGAGAAACCAAGACAATTAATTGGTAAGTATGATGGCAGAGTGGAGGGTGAGATTGATAGGCTAATTGATGGATTGAATGAGGCAATCCAGGCGTCACTTAACGAGGGTTCGCAGAGGAATGCCGGTGTAATGACCTTTGGCGTTGAGGAGCGTTACTACATTGATAGTACTGGGCTTGAGCTTGAGGATAAGGCTTCCTTCGTGACACTTACGATTAGGGCATTTATCGATGACTTAACAGCCACGTCGGTGTCTATATCAAATACCCTCGATGGATTTAGACCAAGGGATGCGGGTGCTGAGGCAGGGCGCTTGGTGAGGTTGTCTAAGGATTTACCAGAGGAGAGTGTGGGTAGTGGCAGGTATAATGTGGTTCTTGGTCCGTTGGTGTCGGCCCATTTATACGGCGTGATGACCGCCATGTGGTTTAATGCCTATTCAGTAATAACGGAGATGTCTGGCATCTCTAAGAACGATATTGGTAATTTAATAGCCAGCGAAGGACTATCGATAATGGATTTATCAGGCGATCCCAGCGCCTTTGGTTCGGAATCCTTTGATTATGAGGGTAATAAAACGATGAGCGTGGAGGTAATAAGGAAGGGGACACTCACTGGGTTATTACATAATAATAGGACAGCCACTAAGTTCAATACAATCAGTACAGGTCATGCCGTTGGTAATTGGTTACGACCGAGGCCAAGGCACGTGGCGATAGGCACAGGGCGATTACCCAATGATATTGAGGCAATAGCGGCTGAGCTTGGGAATGGAATTATCATAACCAATAATTGGTACACGAGGTTTCAGAATGTTAAGGAGGGCGTGTTCTCAACCGTTGTTAGGGATGTGGCATTTCTAGTGAGGAATGGTAAGTTGAGTGCCAGGGTGCGCGGGTTAAGGATTGCGGATTCCTTCAGGACGTTACTTAGGAATTTCGTCGACTCAAGTG
Source organism: Vulcanisaeta distributa DSM 14429 (assembly GCF_000148385.1). Taxonomy (GTDB): domain Archaea; phylum Thermoproteota; class Thermoprotei; order Thermoproteales; family Thermocladiaceae; genus Vulcanisaeta; species Vulcanisaeta distributa. Next base: position 1,303,041 of record NC_014537.1, read on the forward strand.
GGGAGGCTAGGCAGGTTTATTGGTGGGACTCGCCACTACCTGGCACGGCACCATACGTGTTAATTAAGGATTTAAACATATCAAAGGGTTAGCGCGGTGCCTTCAAAACCCTGACACCAACCACCCTAAAGGTGGGTCCACCTAAGTAAACAGGGACTCCCTGCTCAGGATTACCCTTACCGCAGGTTCCTGGGTAGAACCTAAGGTCATTAGCCACTGCGTCCACGTTACTCCACAAGGTCTTCGTGTCAACCTCAATAAATGGTTCCCTAACCATGTACTTCAGGTCTCCATTTTCTATGTAGTAGGCCTCGAAACCGCCATAACGCCCAAACCAGCGCTTATCATCAATATTCCACTCAGTGTATGAGACTATGTACAACCCCCTCCTAGTCTCCCTAATTATTTCCTCAGGCTTCCAATTACCCGGTGCTAAGTACGTATTGGCCATCCTTGGTATTGGCTCCTTATCAAATTCACTAGCCCTGGCTGCAGCATTACTTGTTAACCCGATGTATGATGCGTACTCCCTATTCATTAAGAACTCATTAATCACACCATTCCTAACTAGGAACCTCGGCCTAGCGGTGACCCCCTCCTCATCGACTAGGTAGAAGCCGTAGCTATTGGGTATTGTTGGGTCGTCTATTATCGTGACCAACTCACTACCAATCCTATAGCTACCCAGGTAATCCGGCTTAGCATACGATTCTCCTGCCTCAGCACCCTCCCTACCCATGATCCTATCCAACTCCAGCGGGTGGCCTATGCTCTCATGAACCATTATACCCGCCAACTCAGGGCTTAGCACCACATCCATTACCTCATCATGAGGAAGCGGCCTAGCCTTATCAAGCACATCCCTAATGACACTAACCTCCCTATCAACCTCATCCTCAACGCCACTTAGTACCTCGAAACCACCTGAACCACCAAACTCGATATTTCTCTGGGCACTGCCGCTCTGTGGGTCATATGCTATTAACGAACCGAAGAGGTAGACTCTGGGTACCCTACTCCTAACGTAGGCCCCGTCACTGGTTATAATTAACTTCTCAGTAATTGTGGTGCTCAGGAATAGGTTCCTAACCCTAATCCTGGGCTCAACCCTGGCATGGGCATCGAGCTCGCTTAAGTACTTAATTAAGTACTCATTTGGTAAGTCCTCAACTTTAACTCTCTGGCTAACGTCATACGTGATCCTAGCCAGCCTATCCCTACTGATGGTCACCTTCCTCCTCCTAAGCCTAGCCACAGACCTAGCCAACGAGACAGCCCTACCCACGGTATCTTTAATTGACTCCCAATCAGTACTGCTCGTTGCAGCGAAACCCCACATGCCATCTACCAAGACCCTAACCGAAACACCACCATAGGAGTAACTACTTAATGACTGAAGTGCACCATTCCTAACACCGACAAACCTAACAGTGTCATCCTGATACCTAACCTCAGCATACGTAGAGCCATTACTCAGGGCAAGGTCAACAGCCTTAACCATGGAATCCTCAGGCCAACTCATTAATTAAGCATCAGTTAGTGGCTTTAAAGATATTATGTGTTTAATGCATTAATTTACATGCCCCTACATAACAACTCATAGTAAGTATTTGGTTGCGGTATATCTCTAATGATAATCACCTTTCCATTCTGTAGCACTAGGTATATTGAACCACAATTAAAATGCTTAGCCAATATCCCCTGCGATATAAAACAATCAACTACTTGTCTCAGGTCCACGGTTCTAACCCCAGTGAGTCCTCTTATGGTTATTAATTTATCTTCTATGCAGTATTCATGCCTTTGCTTCCAAAGTATGTATATGCTTAATAATACGTACCATAATATTACGAAGATTATATAGTTTATTATCCTCGATGGTGTAATTTCAAGAAATAATGAGAATATTGCTAGTACTATTGTACCTTTAATAACGGTTTTTCTGACTATGGGCCTAATGCATTTATTATGAGTATTGATCATTTAATGAGGTAATTAAGTTAAGGCTTTAAAATAATTAAAATTAATCTTAGTTAAATAGGTATGGTGCTTCTTGAAGTTAAGGATTTAAGCGTAGTTTACAGAACCCCCTTTGGTATTGTTAATGCCCTTAATGACGTAACCTTCAGCATAGATAAAGGCGAGTCGCTTGCCGTTGTTGGTGAGTCAGGTAGTGGTAAGTCAACATTGGCTTTGGCCGTTGCAAGATTATTACCACCCAATGCCAGGTATGTTAGTGGATCTATAGTGTTTGATGGTATTGACATACTGAGGTTAAGTAGTGATGAGATGAGGAAGATAAGGGGTACGGGGATCTTCATGGTGTTTCAGGAACCAGCAACAAGCTTGAACCCTGTGTTTAAGGTTAAGGATCAGTTAATGGAAGCCGTGAGGATTAGATATGAGAGGGAGGGCAATACTTTCGATGAGAGCAAGGCTATTAATGAAATAATGAGCGTCCTTAAGGACGTTAGGATACCCGATCCTGAATTAATAATTGAAAGATACCCACACCAATTATCTGGAGGTCAGATACAGAGGGTTATGATAGCCATGGGGCTGCTCATGAGACCTAAACTATATATTGCCGATGAGCCGACATCCGCATTAGACGTGACCGTTCAAGCACAGATCCTCAAACTACTCAAGGATTTAAAGAACGAGTATGGTATATCAATACTATTCATAACTCATGATATAGCCGTTGCATCGATAATAGGCGATTCAATAATGGTATTATATGCAGGTCAATTAATGGAGCTAGGTCCGGCAAAGAACGTGATTTATGAGCCGAGGCATCCATATACGCAGGCGCTACTGAGTAGTATACCAAAAATTAGTAAGTTTGAGGGAAGATTACCAATAATAGGTGGTTCTGTACCTAACTTATTGAACCCACCACCCGGCTGTAGATTTCACCCAAGGTGTCCCCATAGAATGGATGTATGTGATAAGGTTGTTCCAAATCTCGTTAAGGTTAATAATGTGCATGTGAGGTGCCACTTATATGGGCAGTGATGTGATAATTAGGACTGAGCATTTAGTTAAAGTATTTCTTGCGAAGAATTACGGCATAATAAATAGAATCTTAAGGGAGAAACCACTCTTTGTTAGGGCTGTTGATGATATTAGTATAGAAATACCGAGTGGAAAAACAACGGCACTTGTTGGTGAGTCAGGTAGTGGTAAAACCACATTGGGCAGGTTACTAGTCACACTTGAACAACCAACCTCAGGTAAAATTTATTTCCGCAATATTGACATAACTATGACAAGAGGGAGGGAATTACGAGACATTAGGGCTAAGTTACAGATGGTTTTTCAGGATCCATACTCAAGCCTTAACCCAATGATGAGGGTCAGGGACATTATAGGAGAGCCACTGAGAAATAGAGGTGTCAAGGGTAAGGAATTAGATGATGCCGTGGCTAAAATAATGAATGAGGTTGGGCTGGATTATTCATCATTAGCCACAAGAAGACCGAGCGAATTATCCGGTGGTCAAAGACAGAGAGTGGCAATTGCAAGGGCATTAATTACAAACCCCGATTTTGTGGTTCTTGATGAGCCAACATCTGCTTTAGACGCATCGACGCAAGCTCAGGTGCTTAATCTATTAATTGATTTACAAGCCAGGCATAACTTAACTTACCTCCTCATTACACACAATATTGCGGTTGCCAAATACATGAGTGATTTGATGATGATTATGTATATGGGTAAGATAATGGAGATTGGAGATACTGGGGTAATTCTTAAGGAACCACTACATCCATATACACAGGCGCTTATTGAGTCAGTGCCAGATATTAGTAAGCCTGAGTTAAAGCCACCAACGGGTGAGGTTGGTAGCCTTGTTAATCCGCCAAGGGGCTGTAGGTTTTATCCTAGATGTCCATTTAGGATGGAGGTATGTCGTGAAAAGGAACCACCCCTTATTGAGGTGAAGAATGGAATTAAAGTTGCATGTTGGTTATATGTAAAGAAATAATTCCTGTAAAGGTATTTGTCATTTTAAATATTTATAAATGGGTATTTTATGAAAAATTGAAAAATAATAATACTTAAAAACTAAATTATGTTAATTATACCTATGCCGGGAAAAGGAGTATCAAAGAGTGCTGTAATAGCAATAGTAGTTGTGGTAATAGTGATAATAGTTGGTGTTGCGGCCTATATGCTATATAAGCCACCTGCTAAGGTATCAAAACCAGTTACTCCTACACCTCCTCCATCTAATGTCACCACTGTTACTACTAAAACAACTACGGTGACCCCTCCATCAAATAACACATTAGTTGTTGCAGAGACAACCCCACCTGATAGCCTTGATCCAGCAATAGCCGCATACACGCAGGACATGGAGATACTATATTCATGCTACCAGACCCTGGTGATATTCAATGGTACTGATCCATCATCCTTCCTACCAGCCCTAGCGTACAACTGGACAGTTTCAAACAACTACCTTAACTGGACCTTCTATATTAGGCAGGGTGCGTATTTCCAGAATGGAGACCAAATAAATGCAACGACGGTCTGGTTCAGTATTTATAGGTCAATAGTCATGAATCAATTTGGCGCATTCAACTTCCTCGACTTACTATACAACGGTACAATAGCCAGCATGACTGGTTATGCGACTCCTTGGGGTGTTTGTCGTGCTATGGAGAAGATCTTTGGTCTTCAGTTCCCGAATCCTCAGACCAACCTAACTGGTTATGAGGAGGAGTGTGCCTATGCACTGGCTAATGTACTAAGTAACTTCAACGTACACAATCAATCAATAGTCGAACTAATGGAATACCCAGACCAAGCGGTAGTAGTTAAAGGACCATATGAGATTCAGTTTAACCTATTGGCACCTTATTACGATTACCTCGGTGTAATGGCTGGTTCATGGGCTATGATTGTCGATCCCACATTTGTTGATCAAAATGGCGGTGTACAGCCTGATCAAACCACATCCTACTTAAGTACTCACATGCTATGCAGTGGACCGTACACACTGGCTCAATACATACCCGGTGAAGAGATAGTATTAACGGCCAATCCAAACTATTGGGCAGCCAAGAACCCGCCAAACTTCATGCTCACGCCAGCCCACATACAGAACATAGTCATTAAGTACTATACAAGCTTTGATGAGGAAATACTCGCATTTAAGACAGGCGCGGCACAGGCAATAGATTCAAGCCCGCACGAATCACCACCACCAATATACTTCTCAGCCATATTATCAATACCCAACATAGTCATGTACGGGCCAGTATGGTCAGGTGGTGATGTATTCCTCGTATTCGATACCCAGAGATACCCATATAACTTAACCGTGGTGAGGGAGGCCTTTGCATATGCAATAAATACCACGGAAATAATAGACACCGTACTAAAGGGATTTGGTGCGCCATATTTAGGTCCGATACCGCCATATCCGCCTAACCCATATTATAATCCGGGTAATTTACCGCTATATCCATATGATCCAAATAAAGCAATTGAATTATTAGCAAGTGCTGGTTTCCAGTTAACATTACCTAATGGTACGGTGATTAATCCAAACGGTAAGCCGTTAACTGTGCATCTGTGGTATATAAGCACTGACTTAACATTTACACAAGAGGCGCAGATGATACAGCAGATGCTCAGTAATATTGGTGTTAACGTAATACTTGAGGGCGTTCCCGTAAGTTACCTTGTCTCTGCCATGGAGAATCCACCAACATCACCACAGTACCCTGGATTCTTCTTACTTGACTGGTACCCAGACTGGTGGGACCCAGTGGCTCAGGAGGCTTGGTTCATACTTAATGTCGACTTTGGAGGTATTGCCGGTAATGAGGCTTGGTACAATAATTCACTGGTTAATACATTGACCACAGAGGCTGTATTCACTACGAACATAACCCAGAGAGTTGAGTTGATGAAGCAGGTATATGCCCAGGTATATAAGGATGTACCATACATATGGCTATACGAACCTGCATTCTACGGATTCACCTATAAGTACGTATGTGGTGTCTTAATTAATCCACTGATAACTGGTTTCTACTACCCAACAATGTACTTCTATAACGGTACAGGTACATGCATAAACTACTCGCCAATATATACAACAACGGGTAGTTCATAGTTAATATTACTTATTTAAGTGAGTTAAACTTAAAAATCATTAACATTTTTTTGTAATAATGAGACTTGCATCATTTCTAATTAGAAGAAGTATAAATATGGTAATAACTGTACTTGGAGTGATTTTTATAATGTTCGTAATAACGCACGTGATAACGCCAAACCCAGCAGTTGCATGGGCAGGTCCACACCCTGTACCATCAATTGTTGAGGCAATAACTAAGGAATACCACCTAAATGACCCCGTGTATGTTCAATTCTATTACTTCCTAATAGCCGTATTTCAAGGCAATTGGGGTGAGGATCCGATGTATCATCAACCAATAATACAATTGATTGATGTTTATTTCCCAAGGACACTTGAATTAACAATCGCGGCTATGATAGTAATAATAATTTTAGGAATCTTAACGGGAGCCATTGCAGCAGTGCATAAGAATACCCCAACCGACTACACAATTAGAGCATTCTACCTAGTGACTTGGTCAATGCCGCCATTCCTAGTCGCCATGCTCCTCCAATTAGCCATAGCCTATGGATTGAGGTTATTACCAGCCACTGGTCTTGCCAATCCGTTATTACCTCCACCAAAACCAATAACTGGCATGCCAACGATTGACGCCTTAATTGAGGGTGACTGGCCATACTTCTGGTCAAGCCTTAGGCACTTAATACTTCCTGCAACTGCATTGGCACTTGTGGCTTTTGGCATAATTTCAAGGTTAATTAGGAATAGCATGATAGATATAGCCTCAAAGCCATTCATAAGAACCGCAATAATGAAGGGGCTTAAGGATAGGGATGTGGTATTTAGGCACATGCTTAGGAACGCACTAATACCTGCGATAACGGTATTAGCATTAACCTTTGCTTCGTTACTCGCCGGTGCGGTGGTCATCGAGGATGTGTTCTCATGGACGGGAATGGGATGGTTATTGACACAGGCACTATATCAGCAGGATTACCCATTAGTAATGGCTGGTACCTTCATTGTCGCGATTGGTGTTGTAATAGCGAATTTAGTAGCCGATATACTGTATGCGGTTGTTGATCCAAGGATTAAGCTTGAGTAGGTGAGTGGCATGGCCACTCAGATAACCGTAACAACTGAACGCAGGGTTTCATCATTAAGGCTCTTCATGACCTACATGATTCATAACCCACCAACACTCGTTGGATTCATAATAACGGTGGCATTCTACGGTTGGGCTATAATCGAGGGCGTACTACAGCTACTGGGTACGCTACTTCATAACCCAGCAATTGGATGGGCATTACTACCATACAATCCATTTGCGGTAAACTATGCCGCCGCATTCCAACCTCCATCATTAAAGCATATTTTTGGAACGGACAACTTAGGCAGAGATCTATTCAGTGAAATACTGTATGGAACACCGACCGAGGCCCTAATCTCAATACTTGTCGTAGGTTCGGCAATAATTATTGGAGGTCTTATAGGAATGGTATCAGGTTACTTCGGCAAGTACGTTGATGAGGCGGGCATGAGGGTCACCGACATGTTTCTGGCATTCCCAGCAATAATACTGGCATTGGCAGTGGAAGCTGCAATAGGTAGGGGCGCGGTCAATGCAGCAATAGCCTTAGTGGTTGTTTGGTGGCCAACATATGCAAGGCTCTTTAGGGCTGAAACACTTAGGGTAAAGACGCAGTACTTCATTGATGCCGCAAAACTCTCTGGGACGAGCACGATAGGTATAATATTTAGGCACATATTCCCGAACGTGTTAACACCAGTAATTTCCTACGCAACCATTGACTTAGGTAATGTCGTGCTGGCCTATTCAATAATAAGTTTCCTGGGTTTTGGAGTACCACCACCATATCCAGAGTGGGGTAGGCTCGTGTCCGAGGGCTTTCAGTACTTCCCAGCACCCGCCTGGTGGTACGCAATAATACCTGGCGTAGTAATAACAATAGTGGTAATTGGACTTGCACTTCTTGGTGACGGAATATCGGAATATATAACGAGTGGAGGTGCAACAGTATGACCTTGTTATCTGTTTCAGTAAGGATGTCCCTCATCAACCTCAGGGTCTAGGGACTCATCACAGGCCCAATTAGTAGTAAATGAATGCGATGAATATATTGATTTCCTCCCAGCCAATAAACCATGATTCTCAGACTTGCCAGGTGATCAGCACCTGGTCAGCCAACCCTCTTTCGTCACCATAAACACTCCTTGTCCACTCACTTAAAGCCTTTACCCCAGGACTAATCAGCAGTGGTCTTTCACTTCACCAATCCGATACTGGGCCCTCATCACGAAACAATAGTAAAACCAGCCCTAATAAGTCACTCCTCATAATTCACGTAACGCCCAGTGACTTCTTAACCTCATTAATCAGTTCCTGAATAATTGGTATCCTAGCCCTAACGTCATCAACGTCGATCCTAACCTCGTGAAATCCATTTACATGGAGGAAATAGGCCTCGGTCCAGGCCCTCCATACCTTATCGCCTAGTCTACGTGCAGCCTTATCCAGTAGGCTCACGGTCCACCTACCCTTGCTTAAGGCCTCCCTGGCCTCATCAAGGCCCCTGGCAATCGCCAAAGCCTTTACGGACCCCTCCACAGCCTTGTAAAGCCTCTCACTGGCCTGAACCACATCACCCTTATCAACGAAACTCAAGCCCTCATTAAACATGGCCAAAGCCAACTTAGCATGAGCCTTAGCAGCGCTTGGTGGATCAATGTTTAGGTTTACCGTTAGTACATCAATGATGTAATCAATATCTAATCCATTCCTTCTAAGGATGTTAATTATGGTCTTGGGTAATTCCATGCTAATTAAATTGCCCAAGATACTATAAAAGCCTTCTTTATTATGTGATGGTATAAATTGAAAATTAAAATATAAACGTAACTAAGATAATAATAACCTACAAGAGTGCTTTTGTAAAATATGACCCATTGCCATGGACTACCTATATGATAATAACCATGATTATTTATTTCGATGACTATAACATGGATTACGTTAAATCATAACAGTTATTAAGTGATTGAATGTAAAACTGGTGGGCCCGGTGGGATTTGAACCCACGTCCTACGGGTCTGGAGCCCGCCGCTCTGGCCTTGCTGAGCTACGGGCCCAATTGGGTATATCCATTATTTTGTTTTTAAGCTTTTTGCGTTGTCTGTGGATATTGATGTGTTTTTAATGGTTAATTACTTAGTTCTTATGTGTTACGATGAATGTGCTAGTCTCTCTAATGCGTATTTTAGGTCCGGTGTCATAAATGCGCTTCTTGCTCCGTATATATGTATGATTATGCCTATTATTATGGCGGTTATCGTGTCGTATGGCCATGGTATTGGTGGGTTTGCGAATACTCCAAATTGACCGAAGAATGACAGTGGAAATACTGTGAATAATGTGGCTACGATCCACCAACCAGCCTTAATGTGAATCTTTAAGTCGCTCGGAACATCCCTGGAAAGCCATAATGTTAAGCCGATGGTCATTGTAAGGATTATCACGTAATAGGCCAGGAACAAACCAGCGTAGTAACTTGTCAACGGTAGCTTACCAGCGTTCTCGTACGGAACGATAATCGGTTCGTAGAGCATGAAGTAAGTCGCTAATGCTAAGACGATCCAATAAATAATACCGGCAACAATACCCCTAAATCTATTCACACCGAGCTTTGTGGGCATCACATACATAAAGAATATTGGGAGACCCGCGAGTATGAAGACTATGACACCCCATAGTATGTCGAATGTAGACCAGTAAACAATTAGGTAGACGGAGATCGTGGCTAACGCCGAGAAGATCGTTATTGCTGGTATCCTATAATATCTAGGCGCATTTGGTGCTAGCCTCCTGAGGGCTAATGATAATGGTCCTGACACTATAAACGTTAAGTAACCGGCGCTTGTTATAAACGTGACTATTAAGCCCCAGGCCGGGAATTTATAGAGGAAGAGGAAACCGACTATCAATGCGGCGATTGTGCCCCACCTAGGCACTTTATGCCTATTGAGGTATAGGAACCACTCAGGTAATTGTCCATTAGCGGCCATGCCGTATAGCGATCTGGCGGTACCACCCACATAAATCCAACCTGTACCGGATGGTGAAAGTACAGCATCTACTATGAATAATATGGCAAATGCCGTAAGTACTGCGATACCGGACAAAGTGAGTAATTGATACAATGGGCCCCTTGACAATATAGACCTTGTAAGACTGCTCCAATCGCCAGGTTGTACCGAGATTTTACTCCAGTCTATGGCTCCCACAAATGCCGTTTCTAGTAATACGTATATGATCACGACCAATGTGAAACCCAAAACAGCGCCCTTGGCTATTTCCCTAGGCCTTATGACTTCGCCTGAGAATTCAACGCTTTGTCTAAAGCCTAGGTATGCGAAGGCTATACCAGTCGTTGGTATTGCCAGGAAGATAGCCGATAAGCCATAAGGCATGAAGCCGCCTGGTAACCCGCTGTAATTAACTGGGTGAAGCAGGAAGACGAGTAATAGGATTATCGTGAAGGTTGGTATTAATAGTTTGTACCAACCAACGGCTGTATTCGTCTTACCCATAACATGAACACCGAACCAATTAAGTAAGAAGTAGAAAATGAGCAAGATAGCCGCCATTAAATAGCCAAGTGCGCTTAATTCCATCGTACCTGGTATTAACAAGCCAGGCACAAGCGCTGATAAGTATGTAGTTGTTGCCAGCGCCTCGGCGGGTGCAACCGCGATTACATACAATAACGTTGTCCATGCTATCCAATAGGAGGCAAAGAGTCCGTGGGTGTATTGCGGAAATCTAACGAGACCTCCTGACCTTGGGAACATGCTGGCAACCTCGGTATATGCCTCAGCAATGAAGTAGACAAGTATTCCTGCGATTAACCACGATATTATTGATGCTGGACCTACAACTGAGGCCGCAAGTAGAGGTGCGAACATCCAACCGCTACCAATCATTGAGCCAATTTCCAGATATGCAATGTCCCAGAAATTCAACGCTCTCCTTAACTGAGCATCATATTTTGAAGCCCTTTCTTCGCCGAAATTTGAAGTAGACATTAAATATGGAAATTAGATATATTTTAATAAAAATTATTGCTATATGATTATGCAAATAAAAGGTTTTATAAAATAATATTCCATTAACTTTTTCTCTTAAATATGTGAAAGTAATATTGTAAGTAATATTGTTTATTAACCATTAATTTTCACGAGAAAGGGACACCTCGAGTCAAGCGTATATCCCCTTACTTTGCATTTTAAGGCAATCACCCTGTTACTTACTGTAACGGCCTTGCACCCATCATTTAATGTCGTTGTTGGTAGCAACATCATCAATGCCTTGGCAATTATGCCCTGCGCCTTCATGACTAATTCTTCATTACCCAATTCCTCAATCAGCAGATCTAGTATTGACTTTCTATTTACATTATGAAAATCATTTGGGATTAGTAATAATACGGATTTAGGAAAGCCAAGCGATGGTAGCACATGCAATGGATCCAGCCCGTCCTTAGATGCCTTAATCATGAGCAACTTAAAGTAAGCGTTAATGCATTCATTACCAAATTCATCTAAATCCCATTCATGCCCTACCATGAATGTTACATCTTGACAAAGATCATGGTCGTTAATGAAACCGCCCACACACAAAAGCTCTAATGCGATTAATCCCTTAGTTGTCACTATGTAATGGTTCTTATCAGCCCTTATGATATAGCCCCAACTCATTAGGTCTGCTATTTTTCTATATACTGTCGCCACGCTCATGCCTGTGTAGTCCACAATTAGTTTGTATAGTGATGATCCATTTACGGCGCCTTGATCTCTTATTGCACGCATGATTACCTTCAATATCATCTTCAGTATTAGTAAATGAACAATATCTATGCCCGTAATCATTATTAATTATTTTTAACTAAAATTATTTTTATTTTTATCCATTAATTCAAACTCATGGCACATTCAATCGCTCTAATCCTCACTAATACTTGTTATAAAAGACCTGCTTTAATGTTGATCCAATAAGTCCAATTACTGCCCTCGCGTGTGGTACTGGGAATCCGTAGAATCCGTGGGTTACTCCATTGAATCTTACGGTTACCGTGGGTACCCCTGCCTCGGCAAGCTTTGCGGCATAAGTCTCTGCTGAGTCCCTTAGTGGGTCGTACTCTGAGGTTATTACTAGGGCTGGTGGTAGGTTGCTTAGGTTGTCTACTAGTATTGGTGAGAACCTTGGATCGAAGGCGTCAGCAGGGCTCCTGAGGTATGCCCTATTGAAGAATGCCATTGCTTCGCGCTCGAGGAATAAACCAGTGGAGTATTCCCTAATAGTGTATGATGCCAGGTCAACGCCAACGAATGGGTTTATCAGGACTTGGTACTTTAGAGTTGGTTTTAGTCCCTGGTCTCTAGCCATTATTGCAACTACGGCGGCTAAATTACCACCGGCGCTATCACCACCAATGGCCACCTTCTCTGGGTCACCATTGATTTCCCTGGCATGTTCGAGAACCCACTTGGTTGAGTCTAAGGCGTCAATTACGGCTGCTGGGAATTTATGTTCAGGGGCTAGCCTATAGTCCACGGAAACCACCACGCAATCGCAGGCGGCGGCTAACTCACGGCATAGTGGGTCGTAGGTTTCCACGTCGCCAAGTACGAAACCACCACCGTGAAGGTAAACGAGAACTCCGAAATTGTTGCCTTCTCTGGGTATGTAGACTCTGGCGGGTATTTTTGCCTCGGTGCCTGGTATGGTTATGTCGTAGACCTTATAAATGGGTCTCCTTGGCTGTGACGTGAAGAATGCCCTAAACATCTTCCTGAACTCATCAAGTGATACCTTGATCATTTGAGGCATTACCTTATTCAGCTCCTCAAGGATTTTCCTAACCGCCGGATCCAGGGGCATATTTGCTAGCCCAGGTTAATGCCCTAAAAGTGTTTGCTCTATATAGGCATTAAACTAATACAAAAACACACCATTAATGGCTCCAACCCCACCTCCTCCTATGTCTATGCCTGGCTGGTTCTGGCCTTGATATAATGGATACGAGGGTGCTAGATGCGATATCGGCATCAAGCACAATTACCGACCCATCCTCCCTCTGAACGAGGACCGGTCCACAGGGCGTACTTATTAGTACCCTAATAACTGAACCAGTCATTAAACCGAGGTCGATTAACCTATCACTACCAAGTTTGACTATCTTTACCAGTGAGTTATTTGGTACCCTATTTATTGATATATACTCGTTATTTACACTCATACGAACAACCTCGATGCAATTAATGCCATGTGATAAGCCATGTATGCTAATCCTAACGCTACTAGGAACTGTAAAATCGTGTTGATCACCGTAAGCCTTAAGCCCACAACCTGTTTCTCGGTAATAAGCGTTGCAATACATGGTGAGTAGAAGGTTGTAAAAACTATCAGTGCTATGGCGGATGGCAGCGAAATAAATGATTTAACCGCATGAATAAGCCCACCCTCCTCAACACCATACATTAAAGCCAGAGTGCTTAATACAACCTCCTTAAATATATACCCATAAACCAACGCCGCAGAGAACTGCCAGGGTATGCCTATTTGGCTTAACAATGGCGACAATGCATTACCTATTATGCTAAGCCACGTTTGCCTCAGGAGCACGGGATTATCAAGAGCCTTTGGGCCTATTACACCACTTGGTCCACTTATTGAAAGGAACCACATTACTATTATAAAAATCACTATTAACGCCCCAGCCCTGGAAATGAATTCATAAGTATAATGCCAAACCTTCTTAATGAATGCCTTATGTAAGGGTAATACTAATGGAGGTAATGTGTAGGAATACGGCGCTTTTCCACCTATGAACTTTAAATGTACCTTTGAGAAACTCGATATAATAATCACGCCGATTAACGCCACTGCATATGGTAGTACAACAACGAGGCCCATTAAATGCGGTAATACTGCGGCGGCTATTAATGATATTATCACGAACCTGGCGGTGCATGGTATATAGGGGATCATTAATGCAGTGAGTACCCTATCCCTAATGTTTGGCATAGCTTTAGTGGCGGTTATTGCAGGTACGTTACACCCAGAGCCGGCGATTAAGTATATTAAACCCCTTGAAGGGATACCAACACGCCTTAACCACCTCTCTATTGGGAATGATATTCTCACGATCAATCCTGAATCCTCTATAAACGCTATTAAGAGGGCAACCCCAAAGACGTAGGGTATAAAGTCTATTAATGTTGATATCCCATTCCACACCCCATCAATAATTAATGACCTAATTAATTCATTGGTTACGTAATACCCAACAACATCATTTATTGGCAATGAATTAAGGGCAGTTGATAATAGGTCCACCAGTGGTTCTAGAGCGAGGAATATGGTCTCAGCTACTACAAATAATAATAATAAAATGGAGATGATTGGTCCGTATTTAGGATTCATGAATAATTCGTCATATTTACTGAACGAGGGCTTTCCACTCTTTATAACAAACCTATTAATAAGTGATCTTACAACATTCCAGCGCATAGCCGCGACATAACTACTTACATCTTCAATCTCTCTACGGGCGCTCTCAATCAACTGCCTAACATAATCATTATTCAATAGGCTACCTATTATTTCCTTCGCAACTGGGTTATCACTGATCACCTCTATTGCAAGCCCCCGTGATATTCCGAGGGTATTAGACAAAGTCTCTATGTATTTCTCAAGTTTTCCGTAATTAATAATATGCGTATTACCCTGCCCTAATTCATATATCTTAATTATCATATTCTTCAATTTACTCAACCCGGCGCCCTTAGCAGCTACTGTAGGTAATACAGGTATTCCTAAGGCTTTACTTAATCCTTCAATGTCGTATTGAAAGCCCCTCCTAGATGCTAAATCCATCATATTAAGAACTAGAATTACAGGTTTACCTAGTTCAAGGACTTGAATAAGTAAGTAGAGAGTCTGTTCAGGGTCAAGTGCGGATCCAACCACTATTATGCCGTCATAGTCACCCCGTAATATCTCCCTGGCAGCCACAGACTCATCAACCATATTGGCTCTAAGGCTGTAGGTTCCTGGTAAGTCTATGATTGATACTTTAATTCCGTTAATGTTGTATTCAACTCTATTTATTGAAACCGTGGTACCTGGGTAATTGGCAATCCTTATAGTAACGCCACTGAGTTCACTGACTATGGTGGATTTACCACAATTTGGTATACCAGCAATAAGAACCTTGATATTATTATCACGCATTTAGTAATCAACTCTCTGTTATATAAGCTACTTAAAAAGCTATTCTTTGGGCTGAATTAGGGTAGCCCTAACAGAAAGGTTTATAAATATCATTAGGGTAACCCTAATAATATACAGAAAACCACATTCTCAAGAAGGTCACCCAAGATATGGCTATTGGCGGTCATTATATCAGTGGCCATAATTATTGCCATAATGTCAATGCCTGAAGTACTCGAGCCCCTTGCCAAGTACATAGTTAAGTCTATGGGACCCTACTGGTTAATTGCTGTACTCATTGTTGGTGTAATACATGGTTTGAAGCCTGATGAGCATACTTGGCCAATAACGGTGACTTATGGCTTGATGCAGAGAAACGTGGGAGGTGTTATAGCCGCAGTTTCCGTATTTGCCGGTGCCTTGACCCTAGTGTGGACTTTGATGAGCGCCTTAATTGGTGAGTTGATGGGATTACTTAATACTTCGATTCTTGATCCATACGTTGATATAATTGTTGGGTTAACAATGATAGGGGTTGCCGCATACCTAGTATTTGGAAGGCATGGGGATTACCATGACGTTAAGACCGCGGATTATAAGTTAATATGGATTCACGGCTTAGCCGCAGCATTTGGTGGTGATTTCTTCATAGTATTAATTCTGACCATCGCCATTGTTCCCATGATCACGACTGACTTATCATTCCTGGTTGGTTTCATGTTTGGTTTTGGTTCTTGGCTAGCCCAGACCGTCATAGTGCTGGCCATCTATAAAGGTGTGATTAAGAGCGTTGGTGATTGGAGCGTTGTGGCTGAGGCCGGTAGGATTGCCCTTGGTATATTGGGCCTGTTCATGATTGGCCTTGGTATCTACTCATTCTTTACCCCCAGTGATTAGGGAAGCATTATTTTTAAACAGGTGTTTTGGCGTTTCAGTATTGTGGTTGTTACTGAAAGTATTAGGTTGAGGAATTACCTGTTTAATTATCCCGTTAATAGGCCCAGGAGGCTTAGGTCGAATGTGCTCATTAGGAATATGGTTGCTGAGACTATGCTCAGGCCTGATGACTTCGTAATGCCCATATTCGTCAGGGAGGATATTAATGAACCTGAACCCATTAAGTCATTGCCTGGACAGTACAGGTGGCCCCTTAATGATAAGTTGATCAACTTCGTTGATCAGTTGGTTAGTTCTGGCATTAGGTCGGTTATTTTATTTGGCATACCTGAGCATAAGGATGAGTGGGGTAGTTCGGCGTACGATGAGCATGGCATAATACAGAGGACGATTAAGTTCCTTAAGGACTCCTTTGAGGATAAACTCATTGTAATGGCTGACGTATGCCTATGCGAGTACACGGATCATGGCCACTGCGGTGTTGTTAAGAAATTGCCTGATGGCAGGTATATAGTTGATAATGACTCAACAATAGAGCTCTACGCCAAGACCGCAGTGACATACGCGGAGTCTGGTGTTGATGTTGTTGCGCCGTCCGGCATGATGGATGGGCAGGTTAAGGCAATTAGGGAAGCCCTTGACAGGGCCGGCTTTAATGACGTTGTCATAATGGCTTACAGCGCTAAGTACGCGAGTTCGTTCTACGGTCCGTTCAGGGAGGCCGCAGCCAGTGCGCCTAAGTTTGGTGATAGGCGTAGTTATCAGATGGACCCGAGGAATGCGCACGAGGCCCTTAAGGAGGTTGCCATGGACATTAATGAGGGTGCTGACATAGTCATGGTTAAACCAGCAATGCTTTATCTTGATGTTATTAGGCTTGTGAAGCAGAACTTTCCTGAGGTTCCGTTGGCCGCCTACCAGGTCAGTGGTGAGTATGCAATGCTTAAGGCTGCTATAATGAATGGTTGGCTTGATGAGAAGAGGGCAATTCTTGAGTCTTTAATTGCCATTAGGAGGGCTGGAGCAGATTTAATAATCACGTACTTCGCAAAGGATGTTGTTAATTATCTCGATGAAATTGAGAGACTCTTCTGATTAATGACTTAGTCTAAAAATAAGTATTTATTCAATATACTTATTTTTATTCTAGAGAAAACAATATAAATCCCTCTAACCACATCATGTCGACCAATATGAATATTACTCAATTCCTGGCTGATAGATCAAAGTTAATGAGAGCTTCTGAAATCAGGGAGTTACTGAAGTGGGTTACTGAGAATGTGATTTCCTTTGGCGGTGGAATGCCCGACCCATCGTCATTCCCCGTTAAGGAAATAATTGAGGTAACGAGGGACGTATTATCAATAAAGGCCGATAAGGCACTTCAGTATGGAACCACTGGCGGTGTAACGGAGCTAAGGGAGGAAATAGTTAGGTTTATGGGTAAGGAGGGTATTAGGGTTGATGGTCCTGAGAACGTAATAATTACGGTTGGTAGTCAGGAGGCCCTTGATATAATTGGTAGGTTATTCATAAACCCTGGAGATTACGTAATTACTGAAAGTCCAACGTACTTAGCAGCATTGCAAGCCTTTAGGATTTATGGACCTAGGATAATTGGTATACCCATGGATAATTATGGAATTAGGGTTGATATTCTTGAGGACACGATTAAGAAAGTAATTGATGATGGCGGTAAACCCAAGTTCATATACGTAATACCCACCGGTCAAAATCCAACGGGCATTACAATGAGTATGGAAAGAAGAAAGTCGCTACTTGACATCGCCAGTAGGTATGACTTATTAGTAATTGAGGATGACCCATACGGCTACATATACTTCGGCGATGAAGAGCCGCCTGCAAGACTTAAGGCAATGGATAGTGAGGGTAGGGTTATTTACCTATCCACATTCAGTAAGATAGCTGCGCCCGGGCTTAGGCTTGGTTGGGTTGCGGCGAGTAGTGAGGTGATTAGGTGGTTTGAGCTTGCTAAGCAATCAATTGACCTGCACACATCGACACTTAATCAGTACATAGCCGCTGAATTATTGAGGAGGGGTGTTATTGAGAGGAATATACCGAGGATTAAGGAGATTTATAGGAGTAAGAGGGACCTAATGCTTCAAGCGTTAAGTGAGCACATGCCTGAGGGTGTTACCTGGACTAGGCCCTCAGCTGGCATGTTCATTTGGTTAACAACGCCTGAGAAGATTGATACTGGTGAAATGCTTAATGTTGCCATTAAGAAGTATGGGGTTGCTTACGTACCAGGTAAGTCCTTTTACCCAAATGAGGATAGGCATAATGACATGAGACTTAACTTCACATACCCAACACCGCAGCAGATCTTCGAGGGCATTAAGAGACTCGCACTGGCCATTAAGGAATATCTATCACAGTAGTTTCAGTTCTCAGAAATTTAATGAAGTTTCACGTGGGGTTTATCATAAGTATCATAGTTTAATACTCTACGAATCCTTATAAGCTACTAAGTAGATCCTAACTCAATGCAGAGAGGTAATACTAGTGATAGTTCCATTAATGAACTTAGCATTAATAAATTAGGTGATGTGCTAGGGATTGTCGAAAAGAGTATTAATGAAAACAGTAGATTAATATTAACCGTAAGCTCGAAACTTAGCTATAATGACTTAATCAGTAAGTTATTCATTGGTTCGTACGTCGTGGTTGTTGATGCATCAACAGGTAACGAAGCGCTCCTTAGGGTTAATAAGGTTGAAAGCATAATGAGCCCACCGCTTTCAATAAAAGGTACTAACTCAACGTACGTTAGGATTGCCGGCGATTTCGTAATTTCACGAGTAAGGGGAAATGGTTCATATCGTTATTCATCACTAATCGTAATACCCATCAACGGTAGCTTGGTTATTTATCCAAGTAGCGAAGTTATTAGGGAATTCCTCGGATTGACAGGAAATTTGTCATTTGGTAAGGCATTAATTAATGGGTACGACATACCAATAACGTTAAGTGAGGATGCACTTAGTGGGGGCTTGTTAATAATGGGTCAGCCAGGTTGCGGTAAGTCCTTCTTTATAAAGAGGTTGATTAAGGAGTTGTATTCGACAAGTAGTTATGAGAATATAGTAATACTTGATAGGACAGGTGAGTATACAAAGGATATTATTGAGAATGGAATCGACGCATCCGCACTGATCCCGGTAGATCTTATGAAGCTGGGTCGACCAGCGGATATTGATGAGTTAAAGAAGTACGTTGTCGATAAGTTACGTATTCTTGGCTTTCAGAGAAGGAAGGCTAAAATTTCGATGAGTATGTCGAAGAATGATGGTATTGAATTTAATATTGACTTTCGGAGGAAGGGATTTGGTAAGTTGAGTATTATGCCATTATCCATTAGGTTCAGGTGGTTTATTGAGAGGGCGGCTAATTACCTGGACCCAGAGATTAAGTACGTGGTCACGACATTAATGATGGAGAATGAGAAGGCACTTAATACTGTGCAGAGCTTCATTAGTGCGATTAAGGATCCTGAATTACTCAACATAATTGGTAGAGGGCCAATAAATAAGGCCGTTGATCTGGCATACTCGCTAAAGGACACGGGGTTCTTCGATGCAATGGTTAACATTGATGGTGAGAACATGGATATCTCGGTGTTTAGCCCAATAAGGGTTTTGAGAAGTAGGGTTGCGATTATTGACCTTCACGAATTACCTGATTCATTAATGAGTATTTACGAGATTATACTCATAGAGGATATCGTTAAGTGGTTTATAGGTTCTAGGGATAATAAGGTGATCATGATTGTGGATAATGTGGAGGGTCTCATGGGTAATAAGGACTTATTAAATTCATTAATTAATAGCATAAGGATTGGTAGGTCCCACGGCATATACTTCATAGTAGCTACCAGGCTTTTCTCGAGGAAACTCTATAGGGAGTTTGGGAACCTAATGATAATGAGAATGAACAGCTCTACGAAACTTGGGTGTCAAGAGAATACAAACCTACTTAATAATGAGTTCATACTAATCTCTCCATGGCTAAATATTAACTGTATTAAGGGTTCAATAGCGTAATTCTTAATTAGTGGTTACGACTATTGCCCATAATGGCGGTCATAATAGCTGAATTACCACCACTGAGGAGAATTGATAATATAGATAATTACCTGAATATGATTGGTGGTATTATTGATTATGTAACGCATATTGATATTCCTGATTCCACATTCGCAAATCCTTCAGCAAATGCAGTACTCATAGGTGCATTGATTAGGCGTAGATTTGGTAATGTTGAGGTTATTGCGAATGTTAGGGTTGCCGACCATAATAAGGTTGGGCTTACGGCACTAGTAATGGGTGGTTTAATTAATGGCGTTAGGAATTACCTGCTAATGAGGGGCGACCTGGGGCCTGGCGTTACGGCAGTCCCTGATTTAACGCCGGTAAGTGCCATTAATTATTTAAGGAGTATTGAGCAAATCAGTGGCGCTAGGTTTGGTATCTCCATATCAAGTTTTGAGGAGAGCTACATAAGGGAAAGACTAAACGCAAAGCCTGACTTCGCAATGCTTCAATACACATTATCGATGGATGATTTAATGAGGGTTTTTACCGTGAATAGGGAGTTTAACGTTGATGTTTATCCAGCGTTATTAATAATCACTAATAAGTCGGCTAGGGTTATAGGTAGGATACTCAATACTGAGGTTCAGGTAAAGCCTGACCCAATAGATGATGCGATTACCAGAGCCCGTGAGCTATTGAGGTACTTCCCCGGTATTTACCTATCAGCTCCAGGGGACTTTGAGGCAATAGTGGAAGCTGCAAAGGCCTTAAGAAAGTACCTATGATTCTTCCTGGTTTTCCTCCTCTTCCTCACCGGGTAACCTAAGTAATGACTTTATTTGCTTCTTGGCAGTGGCTTCGACCTTAGCCTCAAGCCTATCTTTGTACATGGCTATTATCGTATCCACAATACTCAGTATAGCCCTAGCGGTATCTGACGTAGAGTACTTCATTAGGAAGGGCTCGCCAAGGTCATTAGACTCACCAATCCTTGGATCAAGCGGTATCATGCCAAGGTACGGCACGCCATACTTATCCGCCATTTCCTTACCAATCAACTTACCAAAGATGTAATACGTCTTTCCAGTCTCGGGGCAGTAGAAGCAGCACATGTTCTCGACTACGCCGGTTATCGGTATTTTAACCTTCCTCGAGAAATCAATGGCCTTCTGCACAATCCTCTTTGATACATCACTCGGTGCAGTCACTATTATGCTACCAGTCATCTCGTTAGCAAGGGCCTGGGCTATTGTTAATGGAGCATCACCAGTACCTGGTGGCAAATCAATGAACAAGGCATCTAACTCACCCCAGCGTACATTACCCAGGAAATCCTTAATGGCCCTATCAACCAATGGACCCCTCCAAATGACTGCGGTATCATCAGTGGGTAGTAAGAAGTCCATGGAGACCACCTTTATGCCGAATGGTCCTTCGGCAGGTATTATCTTCTCATCCTCACTAAGGTAAAGATTAGCGCCGACCAGACCGAGTAGTTTCGGTATTGTTGGGCCATATACGTCAGCATCAAGTATGCCGACTCTATAACCCCTCATCGCGAAGCCCAATGCTAGGCTTGCCGTGACGAAACTCTTACCAACACCACCTTTGCCGCTCATTATTGCGAACTTGGTCTTGATGGTCTTCATTGTCTGAGCAATTTCGCCAGTGTCTAATGGACCTGCCTTCTGCACGGATACCCTTATCTTACCCCCGCCTTGACTACTTTGTGATGACATGCGTATAACAACTACACTTGATGTATTTAAAAATCAAACTCCTTAAGCCATTATTTTTAGTACTGTGATACGAAGTCCTCAACCCTCGGAATCTCCTTAGGCAATCCCTTCCTCTCCCTAATCTTCATTATCATATCAACGAGCATGTTCTCGGGAACAGGGGACCACCTTGAGAACTGAAGGCTCCAAAACACCCTACCAGCAGTTGCGCTCCTAAGCTCGTCGCTGAGCGTGAATGATTCAATGACCGGTATTTCGCCCTTAATAGTTACCATGTACTCAGACTGAACCATATCAAGTACCTTACCCCTATGCCTATTCAACACACCAATCACAGAGCCGATGTTCTCCTGGGTCGTCTTAGCCTCTATTGACAGCATTGGCTCAAGTAGTGTTGGTTTAGCCGCGAGTATTCCAGCCATTATGGCGTTCTTAGTGGCGGGCATTATCTGGGCTGGACCTCTGTGGGCTGGGTCCTCGTGAACCACGGCATCATGCAGTATCACCTTTATACCCCTAACAGGCTCCTGAGCCAGCGGGCCAGCCTGTATTGACCACCTAAAGCCCTGCACTATGTAATCCCTAACCTCCCTGAGGTACTGAATACCCGTTGTCTTATCAACGAAGACATTGATGTACTGCTCATCCACAGCCCATATACCCCTGGCCTCATCAGTATCCCAACCAGCCTTCTCCCTAAGTATCTTAGCCCTCTCCCTTGGATCCTGATCATCCGTTACCTCACCAAGTTGTATAAGCCTAATTGTCTCCTCATCAAGTGGCTCAACGCTTATATAGAGCTTGTTGTGCTTATTCGGTGATTTACCCTCAAATGTCGGCGACGCAGTCCTAACAGTCTCTCTAAACCTAACCAATGGCTGTGATACTGTGAAGTCCAGCTTAGTCCTCTCCTTGAGTAACCATGTGGCTATCTCTAGGTGCAGTGTACCAACACCACTAAGCAGTACCTGCCCCGTCTCCTCATCAATCTTCAAGCTTAGTGTTGGGTCCTCAATCGTTAATTCCTTAAGGCCCTCCACAAGCTTCGCCAAATCATTCGGGTTCTTGGGTTCTATAGCCACTGTAACTACCGGCTCGCTTATGTACTTCATTCTCTCGAATGGAGCCGCCACATCCTTAATCGAGGCAGCCACGATTGTTTCGCCAGCCCTTGCATCATCAACTCCCAACAACGCGACTATGTTACCAGCCGGCACCTCGGGTATTACAATCCTATTCGGACCCATGTATAGATACGTCTGCAAAACCCTCTTAGCCGTCTTGGCATTTATTAGGTAGACCTCGTCGCCCTCCCTAATGGTACCGCTGAACACCCTGCCAGTGGCTATTAAACCGGCGTGTGGGTCCTTATTCATCTTACTAACGGCTATTACCGTTGGTCCATCAGGGTCAGCCTCAAGTAATGCCTTACCAAGTGGTGAATTTATGTCGCCCCTCCAAATCTTTGGTATCCTATACTTCTGAGCCACATTTGGCGGTGGTACATGCTCAACGATCATGTTCAGAATAGCCTTATAGAGTGGGAATTCCTGCGCCAGCTCATCTACGTAGTTCTTCTCGTAGGCATCGACAATATTGCTGAACTTGAGGCCCGCCTTAGCGGCCTGCGGTATGGTCACACCCCACTTATGGAGCGCCGAGCCGAGCGCGACCTGGCCCTTGGCTGGGTCAACCTTCCACTTATCCTTGAAGGCTGGGTCTGCATACATGTCAATTAGGTTGTTAAAGTCCTTAACGATCTCCACAATCCTTTGCTGAATCTCGTTGGGGCTCAGCCTAAGCTCCTTAATTAACCTATCAATCTTGTTAATGAATAGTACGGGCCTAACCATCTCCTCCATTGCCTGCCTAACCACGGTCTCGGTCTGCGTCATGACGCCCTCAACAGCATCAACGACGACCAACGCGCCATCCATAACCCTGAGGGACCTTGTGACATGGCCCGTGAAGTCCACGTGGCCTGGCGTATCAACGAAGTTGATTATGTATGGCTTACCCTCATACTCGAAGTATAGGCTTATGTTAGCTGCCTTAACGGTCATCTGCCTCAACTGCTCAATCTCGACGTAGTCCATTGCCAGGGCCTTACCAGCAACCTTGGGGCTAAGTAAACCGGCGCCCATTAGTAATGAGTCCGTGGTTGTCGTCTTGCCATGATCAACATGGGCTAGGGTGCCTGCGTTTCTAACCTGAGCAGGGTTTCTCATTATTGAGAGTATATCCTCAATTTTCTTCTCGATAATCCTAACTGCCATCGATAATCAGAACCCAACGTTAAGTAGCCCTAATAAACCTTTCTAATAACGATATTGACAATAGCAAGGCATAAGTGCGCTAGGCATGTAGCGTTAAGTGAGAATTGCATGAATTAATTAATGAACGTAATGCACTGGAGCAATTAAGGTAATACTTAGCATCAATTAAGTAGTTATTGGTTAATTCATTCAATTCACTAATTATGAAGTCTCTCGATGCCTTTGAATATCCCTTCTTACATTCTATTCCCAATGAATAATCAACCAACAAATAGTAAGTAGCAGGTATGGCAATCTCCAACGGTAATGACTCAAGAAGCAACTCCTTAGCAACATTTAGGTGAATATTACCATGCCCAAGGTAATGACCACCACCAATACCGACCAAGTGGGCAATCTCATGCGCCAGGACTTGCCAACCCCAATAGGCTGCGCATTTACTAAAGTCACGCTTAATACGCCAGGCCCCAATATGGATACTGACGGACCTATACCTCCTAATGTACATTACATAGCCATAAACATGCCTATGACCAACATTACCATGAATATACACACTACGTACATCTTCAGGAACACCGAAGGAACGAGCGTTATTAAACATGGTAATTATGAAGTTGGTAATACCCTGATTATCAAAGCCACCGATATTCAGTATGTCTATGACGGAACGATTAATGACATATTTAACCCCATTATTCAACGCCCTAACCCACAACGCGTGAGAACTCAGCATGATTTATAAGTAAAACCCATCAGCTCCAGGCTAATTTCCTCATTAATCGGCGGAGGTGCATATCATCACTACTAAGGCTAAATACAGAGCAGATTAATATACTTAATAAGGAATTAATTATTGAGAGCAAGTAATGGTTAAGTGGATCAGACTCATGGTAATTAATGATAATAAGCCAAACCCACCATTACTGAACGATTGGGGCTGGAGTATATTCATTGAGACAGATAAGTGGATATTACTTTACGATGCAGACACGGAGCCGAGAATTATGGAGAACAACATCAAGGCCTTAGGTATAGACCTCAATAGGGTTAACGCAGCCTTCCTCAGTCATTATCACGCAGATCACTATGGTGGATTTAAATACATTGGTAAGGTCAGGAAGGGATTAACTGTCTATGTTCCTGAGGTAGACAATATACTGCGTAAGTGGGACCTTAACCCAATCACCGTTAACGATTCCCGGGAAATACTTGAGGATGCTGTTACGACTGGTATCATGAGTGGTATGGGTGTTTATGAGCATTCACTGATTGTTAAGTTGAGTGGTTATGGCTCCGTTGTCGTGGTTGGTTGTTCCCACCCTGGCATTGATAAAATCGTGAAGAGGAGCCATGAATTGCTCGGTGATATTTACCTGGTAATTGGTGGTTTTCATGGTCCATCTAGGCAACAGCTTGATATTGTTGCTAGGTACTCAAGGTACGTATGTCCGGCTCACTGCTCAGGTGATGAGGCTAGGCATTACATGAGTGTGCATTATCGTGATAAATACTGCGATGTTAGGACAGGGACAGTAATTAACCTGCCAATCACTTAATTCAACCTAGAATGGTTCTTAAATTAGTGGCATTATCGTTGATTGGTAATGGTTAGTAAGGATGTAGTTTTCGATGAGGTTAGGAAGGTTGGTAGGGAGTGGGTGATTAGGGGTAGGGTTAAGAGTAGGTCTAGGCCCAATACTTGGCATAGTGTTGAGGCTAGGATTAGGAGGTTGGAGAGTGGTGAGGTGACCATGGTTGGTAAGTGCGATTGCGAGGCATTTACTAGGGGTCACATGGTTTGCTGGCACATGCTTCATTTGACCAATGTCTTCATTAGAAATAGGCGCAGGTTGGTTCGCGGCCTTGGGATTTCTGTTAATTAGTAATTGAAAGAAAGATTTATAACACAGAGCCTTAGGCAGTTTATTGTGCTTGACCTACTTTCAATCATAGTATTCATATACCTAACGGGAAACAACTCACTGGTAATCATAAATGCCACATTATACACACCAGCACTGTTAATGAACATAACACTCCCAGTACAGCCCCTGGGTCCTGTGACGGTGATGAATAGTACAGGGCAGTCAATACCCTACTACATATCGAACAATGAGATATACCTATCAATGGTTAACCCAGGGAACATAACAATAACATACACACCATACATAAATGTCCTAAGCAATGGAACATTACAACTTAACATAAACACTAATTATGAAACCCAGATCTACATGGCAAGCAATGTACTGCCAACGTCAATACCAAGTAACATACAGGGATTTCAGACGACAAGTAATGGCATTGTATTAACACTCACACCAGGTAACTACGTAATAAATTTCATAACAACAGGCCCCATAACTACCACGGAAGTCGCCCATACAATGAAGACGAGCACGTACCAACCCATTACCTACTCATCATTAAGTTACGTAATAGTAATAATCGCAATAGTCCTAATACTATCAATATTACTCATTATTAGGCATAGGAAATAATTCTGAGACCTGGGTAAACATTAATAATGTGAGCATTATTAACATAATGTGAGCCTAAAATTACCACCATACACATTCGACGACTTCCAGGTAGGCATGAAAATGAGGTCACAGGGACTAACGATCACTGAGACACACATAATACAATTCGCCGGGTTAACGGGGGATTACAACCCACTACATGTTGATGACCTATTCGCAAAAGAGACCATATTTGAGGGTAGGGTGGCCCATGGATTACTAGTCCAGGCGCTTGCCGTGGGTCTCTTCGCGCCGTTAGTCGCCGGAACAACGATCGCATTGCTCGAGGTTCACTCGAGGTTCCTGAAGCCGGTAAAAATCGGAGATACAATATACGTAGAGTCCGAGGTCGTCGACAAGAAACCAAGTGAGAAGTACAACGGTGGCGTGATAACCTTCAAGCATGAGGTTAAGAATCAAAGAGGTGAGACTGTAGCCACGATAGAAACGAAGCTATTAATAGCAAGGGGATTAGCAACAAAGAGAAACGCGTTAAGAGCATAATGCCGTAAAATACGACGAGTAGCGCTTTTAAACTGGTTTCTTCTCATTGTTATTAGCCGGGTCGTCTAGCGGCCAAGGATGGCGGGCTTTGGACCCAACAGGGGTAGAAACCCGTTGACCCCGGTTCGAATCCGGGCCCGGCTACCACCTTTACATTCAACTCCTTTGATTTTATACCATGATTCAATGCGTTTCGTGTTACGGTTCATCTCCATAGCCATTGATGTTCCTTTTTAGAGAGTATGTATATATCTAGATGGTGTATTAAATTGCCGTTACTGGCCTTTTAGGTTAGTGGAGAGGATATTCATCTTCGGGCTGGTTATAATGACAAGATTGAGCTCAGGGACCTCATTGCATGGGTAGATTTCTATTTATAATTGCGCCTATTTATTGTGTTTTTGAAGGATGAGTTCCTGAGATTGCTTGAGGAGGATAGGGAGTTTAGGTATGCTATAATGGGTTTGTTGGGTATTGTTAATCTTAGGAATGCGGTTAGTGACTTGGTTAGTGCGATGAGGGCATTGACTGAGGAGGTCAAGGGTGTTAGGGCTGATGTTAATGAGCTTAAGAGTGGCTTTTCGTCCCTTGGGAATAGGGTTAGTAAGATCGAGACAAGAATTGGTAGTATTGAGACGAGAATTAGCAGTATTGAGGCAAGGCTTGACGGAGTTGAGGTGAGACTTGATAAGGTTGAGGGTAGACTTGATAGAATTGAGGAGAGTCTTGATAGGATTGATAGAACGATGGAGCGCATGATAATGTCGCTTGAAGAGGAGGCGAATTACGTGGCTCAGTATTACCTGGGCCAGAGAGGTATAGTGGTTAAGACTGGGCCAACGTACCTAGACGCTAGGTATGAGTTTGATATTTACGGCACTAATGGTAGGGTTACAGTTGTTGGCGAGGCAAAGGTTAGGGCTGGACCGGACACGGTTAGGGAGGTTAATGATAGGGTTAATGAGGCTATAAAGCAATTATCGTGAAGGTGCTCTATTGCATGAGGGCGTTGCCTGGCACGGTGGAGGAGGCTAATAGGCTCGGTATATGGCTAATTGAGTCAGTCAGGTAGATTAAGCGCCTTCTAATTACTTGTGAGGCACCATTAGCGTGGTCTTGGATATAATACAATTACCTCGCTGGATCTTCCTAATCTTTCATGGCTCATTGCCTTGACATATTTACTCGCGCTGTTCATGGCGTCACTTAACTCCTCTCTCGTTGGTCTTCTCCATGGTGTTCCAGGTATTGGTATTAATGGGTCAATTATTAGGACTGGATCCCTCACAATACTTGCCAGGTACTTTGCAATTTCCTCAATGTCCTTAGCATCATTTAGGCTAGGTATTAACACGGTCTCGAATATGACTCTGACATTGCTCTTTATTAATCTCCTTATGTTCCTCAGGACTGGTTCGAGGGGTTTCCCTGTGTACTTAATGTGCTTATCTGGATCAAGCGTTTTAATTCCAATTACAACCTCGCAGTTGGTGCATTGACTTAACTCGTTTAGTAGTTCATTACTTATTTCGTAGGCATTCGTTAGTAGTCTTATCCTTAATTTTCTATCTCTTAACTCCCTTATTATTGTTGGTAACATAGGATCAATCGTCGGCTCCTCACCCCCAAGAACAGTCTCCTCTAGTCCGTAATTTATCATGGCATCATCAATTATACTCAGGAATTCATCAATGTTTAGTAGTCCTTGGAACTTCAATCTGACAAGCTCCTTGTTTTCTAGGTGATGGTCCCATGGAGTCAGCCTTCTTATGCACCATGGACAGGTGAAGTTGCATCCTAGGAATTGTACGTATGCTGAGCGCAGGTCTATGTAGTACGTTATGTGACTTATTCTTGTGCTCACATGGTTGGTTAGAAATCCTATTTTTAAGCATGGCAATTATCAAGTAAAGTTAATAATGCATTGCATTGATTTTTACTTTGATGCTGATGACTTGCCCAACTGATGGGTGATGTGGATTAGGGGCTGGGCTTAGATGATTGGTTCTG
Organism: Vulcanisaeta distributa DSM 14429; assembly: GCF_000148385.1. GTDB lineage: Archaea > Thermoproteota > Thermoprotei > Thermoproteales > Thermocladiaceae > Vulcanisaeta > Vulcanisaeta distributa. The sequence goes on from NC_014537.1 coordinate 1,332,445, forward strand.
CGTCAGTACTCTTCAATGCTGAAATTGCTATCTCCTTATCATCCTGGGGCTTATTACCAGCAACACCAATAGCGAATAATGAACCCTGTAACTTAAAGGGTATTCCACCGGCCGTCACTGTCAGTCTCTCATTCCAACCAATACCATACTCAATACCTACCTCATTAACTATGGAATCTGATGGGACTCTAAAGGCTACTGCTGTCCAGGCCCTATCGCGTGAGACCTCAATATAGCCATAGGGAGTCCCATCCATCCTATAGATCAATACCGGCCATCCCCACTCATCAGCTATTGTTATAACCACTGGACGCAGCTTCTTCTCTATGACATAGTTGATCACGGCATCTGCCACCCTCCTTAATGACCTAAGTCTATCCTCGCCGGCGAAGTCTATATGATCCTCCCTATAAAATGCGCTCAACCCCGCCTGTGCTATTGCCTCATCCTCCTCAGCAGAGCCACCACTATGCCCTATACCACCAATAACTCTATTGCCCGAGACCACGGGTACCGAGCCGGGTATTATCGTGAGCCTACCACCATACTTAACATTAAGTCTCCAACCCTGACCCCTCGTAATAACCTCAAGAACTCTAGCTGATGTTTTCATTGTTGCTGCAGTCCAGGCCTTGTCAATTGCTATATCGAAGGTCGCGGGTGGGCCATTGTCCCTACGTTCAACCGCAATTACATGACCACCCTCATCAACCACGGCAAAACTACCTGGTGGCACCTTATTATCCTGGGCATACCTAATCATTGCATTAATCATCTTCTTCGCGATATCGAGAGTTAAGAATCTTGGTACGCTCATGATGATACACTCCTCCTAGCCCTTGGGTCAAAACCCTTCTTAGGCTCAAGCCTAAGTCCCGACTGTATTAATAACTCAATTACCTTCTTACCGAGCATTGGTGATGCTGATACACCGGCAGGACCGAGCACTATGTTGATCCAGTTAGGCACGTAATCAGGTATGTCAACTACAAAGTCATGCCAACCAGTATCTGCGTTTGTGTATGCCATGAACCCTGTGAATGACTTAACGATATGTCTTTCAAAGGGTATTTCTGGGAATAATTCCTTAGCAACCTTAATATTATGATTAACGGCTTCCTCGCGAACAGCCTTATCACTCTTATATGTGAGTTCTAGGTAAATACCTGATCTGGCGAAACCATAAATATTAGGTAATACGGCCTTTACATGGGGTAAATCCTCCATCCTAGGTAGTACGTGTACCTCATGACTTATTAATTTACCAACCTCCTCATCAAAGTCTGTTAATGTACCCTTCAACGGAACTATTGAGAAGTTCCTTGCACCAACCATCTCAGCAACTCTATCAACCTCAATACCGGAGGCATTAATCACAAAGGTTGACTTAATGATCAATCCCTGCCTAGTATAGATACTATACGTTATACCTTGTCTTTCAATCTTAATAACTTCCTGTTTAAGTAAGAACTCAACACCATTAGCCTTAGCATTCTCAGCAAGAGCCTTGGCAACCTTAATCGGGTCTGTAATGCATAGATTTGGGTCATATAGTGCGCCCAAGGCGTTCGGCATAACATATGGCTCCATATCCAGAAGTTGCTTTCTATTCACAAACTCGAGGGGTTGAAAACTACCCTCAGGAATGTAATAAGGCGCATTTGGTTCAAGTGAGGACTTGAACGCCCTTGAATAAAGCCTTAGGTATCTCTTGAAATCAGCCTTATCCCTAATTAGCCAAAGACCACCAACCTTCTTCAATGGAAAGTTCAGTTCATCAGCAAGTTTCGGCCAAAGCGGTATGCTCTTAATATTCAATTCAGCATGGAGCGTACCTGGCCTGAATGACAGAGAATCGCCACCTTGACAGACCAAGTTATGGTTTGTTGATGTACTTTCTAGACCAACATCGTCATGCCTCTCAATAACAGCAACATTAATGCTGTATTGAGACAACTCACGAGCTATGGACACACCGGCAATACCACCACCAATAATCGCAACATCAAAATTAAGTGGTTCCGGCATATGTATTTGTACTTATTTTAGTTATTAAATAATGCAAATAAAGGAACTATATATTTAATGAAACTCACACGCTGGAATAAACTAAGTACTTAATGCCGTTGAACACAACCTCTTTTGTGAAGTTCCTTATTTCATCAAGAATAGACATATCCAAGTTATTCCTCTTAATAACATCCATTACCTGCTCGATAGTCATTGGTTGTATCTTAAGGATACCTAACAAACTATTTACTGGATCATTCCTATCTATATGAAACTCCCCTCTCTCAATATAATCTATTATGAATATCCTATCACTATTCACATACCTCGAAAGTACCCTAGCAAGATTAATTAGTACATCGGACGTTGGTGGCTTAACCCAGGACTCGGCTGGTGGCCTTGTCGGTACCATAATATAAACCCTATCCGGCTTATATCTTCTCATGGTATTACCTATGCGTTTCATTTCATCCTCATTATCATTCACCCCCTGCACAAGCATTACCTCGGTCCATATTTGCCCACTAAATATCTCACGGAACCTCTCAATACCCTCTATGAACCTATCAAATGTTATCTCCCTATGTGGTCTATTGATCAGCCTAAATGTTTTCTCACTCCCTGCATCAGTACTTACCTTAACCACGTTTAATTCACTTAACCAAGACCTGACGTTTTCATCAATTAACTTAGCCCCATTAGTCAGTATTGCCAATGGCTTATCCTGATTATTCCTAGCCCATTGTATTAGCTTTCCAAGCCCAGCATATAGTGTTGGTTCTCCATCACCAATAAATGTTAAATAATCATAATCCCTGGTCCTCGTAGCTATCTCTAACTCCTTAATTATATCCTCAGGTGGGTAAAACATTCTTAAGTCATTTATTACGTGCCTTGTCCTGCCAAGTTGACAATATATGCAGTTGAAATTACAGTACTTAAGCGGGACAACATTGACGCCCAATGATCTACCTAATCTACGTGAAGGTACAGGCCCAAAGACATAATTAGTCATGTTAACATCTAGGGTACTAGCATTGTATTTATTAAAATACTTTATTAAATGTTGTATTTCTATTTCTAATAAATTAGTAATTGAACATAAAAATAAAAAATAATTAATAAAACCTCTTTCTACATCTGTATACGTAATAAGGTATCACGTATTGAAGAGATAATGATATTATATGTATAATATTTAATTAATAGAAAGGGTATCCACTAGATAATGATTATTGCTTAAAGAGTTTTCGTAAATTTTTAGGATAGTTCTCTAATTAGTTATCTCGTGATTAGTCAAAGAGTTGAGTACTCAAGGAAAATATATCAGGAGGCCATGATGCAGTGCCTAAAGCCGTGGTACACCGATGATTGTCATAGGTGTAGATCGGAATTTAATAGGTGTTTAAGTAGTTACCTATTGTTATTAAACTAGGGGAATGTTTATAGAGTGTTCGTTAAAAATTATTGTGTGACGTACATATTTCCAAGTAGGGAGTGGGTTGATGTCTTATGTCTGAGCCTTAATAGCGATAGGGACTTCCTTAATGCGATAAATGGCTGGAAAATAGATTTATTATTAGTCGGTAGGAATCTAAGTCCCAATGTAATTAATTACCTGCAGAGAACTTACGGTGTTAATAGGGTTGATACGGTAGGTATATTCCTTAAATTCAATAATTCATGTAATGAGGCATCCTTCATTATAAATCCAGACGTTGGTTCGTACGATTACGTGGTTATTGCAGACTATGATGTGTGGCTTAAGGTCCTTAGTGGGTTGAGTGACCCGGTGACGACGATGCTTAGCGTGTTTAGGAAGCTTGAGGTTAGGGGTAGTATGGTTACACTGGTTAGACTAGCTGCAAACATAGTTTCGCCGATGGCAAGGGTTATTATGAGGATACCAACGGAGATAATAAGGTAATTTCTATTTTTAATTTTAATAGGTTATGGCGTTATGTTACCACCACCAATGCCACCAACGCCTTCCGCCATGCCATCCTCCGTAGAACCAACCCCAGCCTGGACCCCATGGTGCAGGTGGTGGGTATGGATAGCTTGCGTACCAGTTCTTGAAGCTCTTGCCAAGATCTGTTAATTCCACGTATTCCTCATTACCCTCCCTAACAACCCTTATTAAGCCTGCCATCTGCAGTGCACTTATTGCATAGTCAAAGGCTGCACCATAAAGTGGTACCTTGCTTCTTAAATCACTTATCTTAATCCTATCCGTTATCTGGTTCAGTATTATCCATGCGCCCCATCTCGTTATTCCGAACATACTTATCACCAATATCGGTTCTGATATCGGATTTAAAAACCTTTCTCATCATGCATTCTTATGAATAGCATAATGCATATGCATGTATTTAATTATCCCTTTATACCACCGATGTTAAATCCCTCAAGCAACCTACCCATTATTATATAGCTAAGCACCATGACCGGTAATGCAACCACAAGGGCTGATGATGCAAGCAATCCCCAATCAACCGCCTTACTCCTTATGGCCTCTATTGCGAATATTGTTACTGTCTGTGCGCCCGTTGGTGGGAAGTTGAATTGCCATGGGGTCTCCGTGAGTATTAATGGGTAGAATAGTAACTGCCAGCTTATTATGAAGGATAGTATCATGACCATGAACCAACTACTCCTGGTTATTGGTGCTATGATCCTAAATAACGTGTATGTTGAGGAGGCACCCTCAATCTCAGCTAACTCCTGATACTCATTTGGTAGATCCCTGTATATGTTAAAGAGGAGCCAGGCGGATAGTGTTACTGTGAATATGGGCTCAGCCAGTATCAGTGCCCACCAGGTGTTTAGGAGTCCTGAGTTCATAAATAGGATGTATACTGGGAATATGAAGCTCGTGGCTGGTAATGAGTATAGATATATCGTGATTAGTAACAACCAGTAAATGTTTTGCTTCGACATTATGTAAGAGGCTGTACCTGCAAGCACCGCTGAGATCGAGGCTACGAATACTCCAACAACGAGGTTTGTGGATATGTAGGGTGTAGAGCCGGTGAGTGCGTTCACGAAGTACTTGGCAGTAAAGGCGACTGGGTATAGTATTGGTGGCGATATGAAGTCATAGATATTAGGTCTAAAGGCGAGCACGACCATCCAATAAACAGGGAACAACAGGAAGAGAAGTACTATCACGGTTAATAACCATAGTAGTGAGTCATAGACTTTATCTGGTATTTTAACCACGGGAAGCCTTACATAAAGCCCACCACTACGCATAACGTAGAGTAATGCCGCGGCTGGTAATGTGGCTAAAGCCGCGAGTATAGCTGCTGCAGCCTCACCACCCGAGAAGTTACCAATGAAGTAAAGTAGGTCGAATATGAGGAGAGGCAGTGTTGTTGATGAGTATCCAGGTCCACCCTCTGTTAGCACGTATGGTATGTCGAAATTACCTAGTTGAAGTACAAATATTACTAGGAATGCGGTAAGTACGATCTTGAAAATGTAGGGTAGTGCAACACCACTGTAGTATTGCGAGAGGGAAGCACCATCTACCTGAGAAACCTCCTTAAGCTCCTTACTAATTGACTTAAGACCTCCAATGATTACCAGGTAGGCAAAGGACGTGCTGCTCCATATCCCTACAATTATTACTGCCCATATCGATAGACCAGGTATCGTGGTCATATTCAGCATGGGTATGTGAAACAACTTAAATAGGTAGTAGAAGGGACCGTACATTGGGTCGAAGAGCGTGTACCATATCATTGATGATGATATGAATGGTATCGTGTACGGAACAAGTATTATTAGCGACATTGGCACCTGCCATCTCATGGGTAAACTATCAACCCTAATAGCCAGTACCAATGCCAGTAATGTCGATATTAAAGCCGTCATTGTCGCGAAAAGTAATGTATTGTAAAGTGCCAGGTTAAACGTGCCCGGCGGAAAATCCGTTATTAAGCCCTTTATCGATGATGGGTTAAACCCAACGAAGTAAAAGGTTAGGATTAATGGAATTAATCCGAAGGCTAGTATGTATATTAAATATGGTATTAGCCAAAACCTCCTCATGACAGCCCAGTTACATATCGTGAAGAATTTAATTTTTAATTTTTAACTTAAGCTAACGTTATATGCAAGTATTAGCCTGAACAGGAACCATAGGTCTGAACGAGGGCGTTTATCCAGGACTCGGCCGCCGTATTCATCGCCTGCTGAGCATTTACCTGCCCAAGTAGGTAGCTAAACACCTCCTGGTTGAAGCTTGGTATTAGCTCTGTGTATGTAGGTGGTATGTTCGGTGGGTTTGCCCAGGCGTACTGAGCCGCGTCATAAACCGCCTCAAGCAACTCCTTATCATGCGAACCAAGAGTGCTATTACTCAGTAGCATTTGGAATGCCTCCTTTGATATTGGGAACTTATGGAAGTACAGGTACTCATATACCTGGACCTTAGGTGATACTAGGAATGCCAGGAATTCGAGAGCCAACTGCTTATGCGTTGAGTACTTACTAACGGCTAGGAAGTTAGTGCCAGTTTCTGCATAACCACCTGGTAATGGTGCTAAGCACGTGTCATTATAAACACTTGATGGTAAGTATGATAATTGGCTTACAAACATTAATGCAGCGGGAGCGTACTCAGCATATAGCTCAGGCAGGTTATCATAGGTTACCGGTGTGACGTTTGGCGGCGGCTCATAGGCCACGAGTTCCTTGTAAACCTCTAGAGCCTCAATACCGTCTGTCGTGTTAAAGTCAGGCAGTGGGTATGTACAACCTGGGGCTGGTGCTCCGTAGAACATTATGTTGAAGTTCGGTAAACCACCAATCTTACCGTCGTTAAGGTTTGGATCTCTCATGTACCACCAACCAAATATTGCTGGGTATGCATCTATTATGCCATGCGATACGTGATCATCGACTAAGACACCATACTTAGTTATTCCGTGACCCACGAGGAATTGATCAACCTCAAGCACGGTGGTCCAGTTCTGCCATGTTAATGGATTAAACTCAACACCATACTCACTATAGAACTCCTGAGCCAGTGTTTGGTTGTTGAATATTGAGCACTTATAGGCAAGCATGTAGGTCACAGTCTCGTAGGCTATGCCAATATACTCAATCTGCCCAGTCGTCGTGTTGTAAAACTCGCCACCAAAGGCCTCCTGAGGAGCCATTAAGTCGCTCATGTTGAATAGGGTCCCTACATATGGATTGAGCGGCAATACATAAGGCACAAACCTAAGTGATGATGTTGACGTGAACTCTATAATATCATACTCAGTTGAGTGAGCCTCAAGTGCCGTTAACTCGTTAGTAACGTACTGACTGAATGGGTATGTGATAACCTTGACATACACGTTTGGATGTTCCTCATGGAATAATTGACCGGCGAATTGTATGAATTGTGCGGTGGTTCCTGAGTAGGCAACCACAACTAAGGTTACTGTCTTAGGTGTGGTTACGGCTTTAATATAGTAATAAGCACCCACTGCTATTACTATCACAATTATAACACCAATTATGGCCCAGACAGTACGTGAAATACCCATCCTCACATAATAGATTGGCATACCTTAATTATAAGTATTTCCTAGGGTTAATTCTTTGATATTATTCAAATTATTACCACTTATTACTACCTCAACATCATTAAATGAACAATTTATATGCTAATAATTAGTTATTTCAATTTCTGAACATCAAGCGGTGTGCATGGCAATGGTATGATAATACCAACATCATTACCAACATTACTTAGTATGGGCGGTTCCACGTAATAATGAATCGGCATTAAGTACTTAACACCGGCTTCCCTGGCTATTTGAATTGACTCACTCGTCGTTGAATGACCATGCAAATGGGACGCCTCCTCAGTGCCTGGGTTCCCTGATGCCTCGTGAATTAGTAATGTGCAGCCCTTGGCGAGGTTAACTATATTCTTTGTTGGCCTTGTATCACTGCTATATGTTATGCACGAGCCATCAGTCGCATCAATCCTATACGCCAGGGTCTGCACTGTGTGGTCGGCCAATACGGCTGTGATCCTGTAATCATGAGTGATTAACACGGTTAACGGCTCTGGGCTTGGGTCAATTGGGTGGAATTCTATTGCTGATAGGTATTGCGGTATACCTAATGCGTCAAAGAGTCTTTGTAGATCCACATCCCTAGGCCCATAAACCTTAAGCATCACCCCCTTAGACCTTGCAAATAGCGCCAGGGTTGATAGGCCCATTACATGATCCCCATGCCTATGCGTTATGAGCACCAAGTCTAGGTCATTCACGTCAAAGCCGCACATCCTCAAAGCCCTATATGCGCCCTCACCAGCATCAATTAAAATCCTTGAATTACCAACCTCCACAAGTAGTGATACATTACCAAGTAATGGGTTTGAAACCCAACCACCAGTTCCAAGTGGAATTACCTTCACGGCATTGATAAAACTCCAGTAATTATAAGGAGTACTACATGATTAAGTCATATTAGGAACGCTAATTCAAGCACGGCAAGTAGGGCGCCTATCAATGTCCACCAAGTAAAGACCAGGTTTAACGCAGCAACCACAATACCCAACGTCCGAACCTCAGGATCATTCTGCCTAGATATTAATAATGCACCAGCGCCTATGTTCATTATGGCCAGGGCAATAACTATCAATGTTAACGCCCAGAGAATCGTAGTACCTATGTTAGGTATTGGCACTAGGATAAGTGATGCAACACCGAGGAGAATAGCTGGGATGAGTAGGAAGGCTCCACTAACGAGCATTAATACACCGGCAACCCTGGGCTCACTCATCAAGACCACTCATAAATAAGCCATTAAATACTTACTACCCATAAACCCTCCTAAGCCAATCAACCATCTCCTTAACACCAACATCAATAGCAGGCTCAACATCACCTAATACCCCCCTCGTACTTCCGCAATCATACTGCACATTAATGTATTTAAGCAACGAACGAACACCACTCGGTAGAAACAAACCAATAAGGCTAGGCGGTAATGGCAATCTGACACCGCTAACTCCCAGGAAATTAGCCATTAGTTCTGCGAAGTCGCCTAAATTGTACATGGTGCACTCAGTTGCATAGAGAAACGTATTCCTAAACTCCTCACTAACAGCCAATTTCTCGAGCATTCTTACCAGGTAACCCACGTAAATCGCACCAATAAATCCCTTAACCTGAGGCACTAGGCCCATCCTCACAAGCCTATAAAGGCTCAGGAACTCATTATGATCATTGTAATAACCATAAACAAGGGTCGGTCTAACAATGACGTAATTAAGGCCCTCATTACCTAGCTCTTTAATGGTTCTTTCGCCATCGCATTTAGACCTTTCATAATCACTCCTGGGATTTACGTAAGAGAAATCACAGTGTGCTGGTTCTTCCTTTATGAAATTACCTATTTTTCCTGAGGCTGCTGAAGCACTTATGTGAATCAGCTTTATTGATTTATCAATACTTAGTATTGCCCTTGCAATATTGCGGGGAACTTCAACATGGGCATTCCACAACTCATTCCATGAACCACTTAGCAGGCCCACTGTATTAAACACGTAATTTGGCTTAACGTTATTAATTAACTTCATCAGATCTTCGTAATTACTCGGGTCTAGCCGGTGAGGCTTTACGTTCAACTTCAGCAGGTCCTTCATCATCAGTGCTTTACTACCGTGAATTGACCTATAGGTTATATATACATCAAAACCCCTATCAACTAAGTGCTTAGCTAGGTTCGTCGCAATGAACCCAAGCCCAATGATTAAAGCCTTCTCCACAATGTCTTATTTATGACAAATAGTAATTAAGTCTTTCCCTAAATAGAGAAAATAGCCGATATCACTAACAAAGAAGGTTTTATAAATGCTGAGTACCCGAATGCCATAATCGTATGCAAAGAGAACTATGGGTATCAATAAGTGAAAGTCAGAGAAGGGCCGTATTGATAAATGCGTTCCTTGGAGCGCTGCTTGGATCGATGAATATCTCATCAGTTGTAATTGCACTACCCGCGATACTCAGGGGTATTGGACTAAGTATTAATTCATCAATAGGTTTCATGATAATGGCATGGATAATGTTCGCATATCCACTGATAATGGCAATAACCGTGGCACTCATCGGCAGGCTATCTGACATGTATGGTAGGGGTAGGGTATTCACGATAGGTGACATTGTATTTACCACAGCATCGCTACTACTGGGATTAACGCCAGGTTACGGTGCCATTGCTGGGATTCAAATGGTTATTTATAGATTCGTGCAAGGCCTAGGTGGATCAATGATGTTTAGTAACAGTGCTGCTATAATAACTGATGTTTTTCCACCAGAGCGTAGAGGTGTGGCACAGGGGGTCGTAGGCATATCGTTTAGTGCAGGTAGCATATTGGGTTTAGTGATTGGTGGTTTATTAGCAACAATTAACTGGAGGTGGGTATTCCTATTTAACGTACCGGTGGGTGTGGCCAGTATTATATGGGCGTACAGGAGCGTTTATAAATTACCTGCTGGATTCGCAAAGGCTAAGATTGACTGGATTGGTGCATCATTATTAACTACGTCATTAGTGCTCCTGCTAATGGGATTAATGCTATCAATGATGCCTTACGGAGGGTCATCACTCGGCTGGGGCAATCCAATGGTTTGGGTATTACTTGGCGTTGGCGGTGCCTTGTTCGCATTATTATTCTTCATTGAGTCTAGGATTCCTGAGCCAATGCTTAGGGTTAAGCTATTCAGGATTAGGCAGTTCACCTACGGCGTGGTGAGCAGTCTCTTCCTGTTCCTCGCCCAGGGAGCCAATGTATTCGTCTTATCACTGCTCTTACAGGCTATTTACCTGCCACTTCATGGCGTCCCATACGCCGACACACCTCTTTGGGCTGGGATATACCTAATACCGAGCAGTATCACCAACGCCATTTTTGCACCAATAGGTGGTAAGTTGCTGAATAGGTTTGGTGCCAGGGTAGTATCCACACTCGGTGCTATATTACTTGCGGCAAGCTTCGAATTACTAACATTACTGCCAATAACGAACTTCAACTACATATGGTTTGCAGCAATACTACTATTAATGGGCGCCGGCTCAGGCCTATTTCAATCACCAAACCTCGTATCAATACTAAGCGCCGTACCACCGACAGAGAGGTCAGCCGCATCTGGGCTGAGGGCTTCCATGCAAAACATAGGCCTATTAATGAGCTTTGCAATATTCCTAACACTAATCCTGACCGGAGCCTCAACAGTACTTACGCAGTCAATATACAAGGCGTTACTAAGTGCCGGAGTCCCAATGCTCGACGCCGAAAAGCTCGTGTCAATACCACCAGTATACGCGCTCTTCGCAGCGTTCCTAGGTTACGACCCAATAAAGACCTTGGTTGAGCAGGCAGGTATATTATTACCAGCCAATGTGTTCAGCAACATTGATAAGCTAACCTTCTTCCCAAGCGCAATAGCGCCTGCCATGGCAGTCGGCTTCTACTACGCATACCACACGGCGGCCATACTTGCCATACTTGCTGCAGTATTCTCATACTTAAGGGGCAGGGAGGCTTTCCATCATACCATTGAGACGGTACAGGCGGGTGCAAGGAGCACGGCAAAGGTAATTGAGCAAACAAATACCCCGGACCCAATAGGTAATAAGGTCACTAACGGCGTCAATGGTAATATTGATATTAAGTCAGACCCAATACTACGAAAGACCTATGCAGCATACTTGCTAATGAATACTGAGCTTAGTGATACTGTATTAAATAGCATAACGGGTAAGGAGCTTGTGTATGCGATAGCCATCACCTCGGGATTACCTGACTGGTTCGTAAACTTCGTGAATAGCATAAACGACTGCCAATTTACCAATTCAACAATAGAAACATTGACTAAGTATGTAAGCGTACCAGATTGGTTAAGTGAAGTTGTTAATGCATGGCTTAAGATAAAATCATCAAATAGTTAAGGACGTAAAATATTTTGAGAAAACACGATCATTTTAATAAGATATTATTTTCAATTTAAAATAGCAAATCATAGATATAGCGTGTATGCCCTATTTCCACTCCATAAAATAGCCTTACCATCCCTCAAATACTCAATAGCTGTGTATCCTCTGTATATTCTCCTTTCCGTATTTACCTGGTTATTCTGCGATTTGTTTTTGTTCATGAACATTTTCTTATCACCGAGATGGTATGGGAATTGCTCTGTTAATAAATTTATATTGTGAAATGGGTTTAATCAATATATTTACTCTTAATAACTATATAGGTTATAGATTACATGATACTTAGGATAAGTTTTTATTTCGTTAATTAACATGAACTTAAATGATTGAGAGTAGGAAGGATGACCACATTAGAATAGCCTCGGGACAAAACGTTGAGGAGGGTAACAACCTATTCAATGAGGTACAATTAATACATATGGCGTTACCTGAAATTGACCTTGATGATGTCGATACGTCAATTACGATATTTAATAAGAGGTTGTCGTTTCCATTCATTATTGGCGCAATGACTGGTGGTACTGAGACTGCCGAAAAAATAAACACCATACTCGCTAAATGCGCTGAGGAATATGGTATTGGTATGTACGTTGGCTCTCAGAGGGTTGCCATAGTCAAGCCTGAGACTGCCAGGAGCTTTAGGGTCGTTGCAGAGAATGCGCCAACCGCCCTTAAAATAGCCAACCTGGGTGCTCCACAGGTCTCTAGGCTTGATGAGAAGGTGCTTAGTGATTGGGTTTCCCAAGCAATAGATATGATTAATGCAGATGCAATAGCCATTCATCTAAACCCTGCCCAGGAGGTTTTCCAGCCTGAGGGTGAGCCCTGGTTTAGAGGTGTCATTGATAAGCTTAGGTTCATTAAGAGGGTGGCTAATAGGCCGTTGATTGTTAAGGAGGTTGGTAATGGAATATCCATGGAGGTCGCCAAGGCCCTTGTTTCTAAGGTTGGTCCTGACGCCATTGATGTCGCCGGCACTGGAGGTACTTCGTTCATAAGGATAGAGAGTATAAGGGCTGGGACAACGGATGAGGCTGACGTATTCAGTGGTTGGGGAATACCAACTGCGATATCCATTTGTGAGGTTAGGAGTGTGTACAACGGCGTAATAATCGCCTCAGGGGGCATTAGGAGTGGGCTTGATGGTGCCAAGGCAATAGCCATTGGAGCTAATGCCTTCTCAATGTCAAGACCCCTTCTATTAGCCGCACTTAAAGGTTATGATGAAGCCAAGAGATTCATCGGTAAGTTACTTAGGGAATTTAAGATTGCCATGTTCCTCACAGGCTCGAGAAGTGTTGATGAACTCGGTAAGGCACCGATTGTGTTTGGTCCAACGATTATTTCCTGGCTAAGCCAGAGGAATATACCCTGCAAGCACATCCGGCGTTTTATGTAATATCATTACCGTAATTATTCGGGAATTAGCATAAGCATTTTATAGCAAATGAGTTGACTTCATAAATGAGGTATGTCTATTCAGGGTATTTCATGCCCGAGGTGTGGCTCCAGGAGGATAGCAATCGTTGTTTCAGAGTCATTAACATTCAAGTGCCTGGACTGCGGTTATACTTGGTCACCAAACCTGCCAGCCCAGGGCTTAGTGCATACTAAGGCAGGTGATATTCATTGGACTGAGATTAAGAAGATCATGGAGGATGCTGTAAATTACGTCATAAGCCTACTTAATGAGGGTGTCGTTAATTGTAATGACATTATTAACAAGGTCCAGGAGAAGTACGGAAGTTATTTATCGTCACGTGAGGTGCTTAGATCCATAATAAATGGGGCCAAGAGGTACCTTGAGGATATTAGGTATAGGGACGTTAATAAATACTCAGCATTAAGTGTTGAATTGAATAAATGCAGGGAATTGATGAGTAGGGGTGGGTGACCTTATTCTGACGGCATTGCACTTGTTCTCTTATTCTTAAGTCTCGTCTTCTTCGGATAGCCAGATGCCCAGACTCTCTTACCCCTCGGCACAATCTGTGGACACCTCCTGCCAGTGCACCTTGGTGCTATTATACCAACCTTCTGACCAGGTGGTGCAGTTCTCGGCACCGGCGTCTCACCCTTCTGATGACTACCACCACCATGTGGATGCGCGTATGCGTTCATCGCCTTACCCCTAACCGTTGGGTACTTCCAGGACTTAGCAAGTGATCTATAGTACTTGGCGCCTGCCTTAACCATGGGCTTCTCAATCCTACCGCCGCCAGCCACGATGCCTACCGTTGCCCTGGCCCTTGAGTCTATCTCCATGACCTTACCACTGGGTAGTTGAACAACAGTGGTGCTATCCTTATGAATGAGGACTACGGCGTAAGTACCGCCCGATCTAACGAACTTACCACCATCATTAATCCTCTTCTCAATATTGTAGATCATGGAGCCCTCGGGAATCTTACCGAGCGGAAGTATGTTGCCTGGCATTGGCTTGGCCATTGCGCCAATCTCTATCACCTGACCCACGTACATGCCCTCAGCCGCGTAGTTGAGGAATTCCCTACCATCCTCAAGCGCTATCCTAGCTACAGGGGCGTTAAGCCCAGGTACATGCATCAGTTCCTTAACAACGCCCCTAACTACGCCGTTAAGCTCAGCCTCGCTCATGGGTAAATACCTAACAGGTCCTTCCCTAATCCAGCTTGGGCTTCTGAATTGCGAACCACCTCTCCCGCGTCTCTGCACTAGTATTCTCTTGCCCACGGTTAATCCCGTTAATGGTGATGGGTAGTGGGTTTTTAAATATTTACATTGATGGGTAATGCGGAATGAGGGATTCGAAGAATCAGGAAAAAACCATAGTCGTTAGGAAGACTGGGACTGATGAGTATAGTCTTGTTAAGATTAGTAATGGTGATGTCCATGAATTCGAGGAGAGGGGTATTGGCGATGTGAGGGATGGTACCATGGTCCTAAGGCCCATAGAGCTCGTGTACTTATCCATAATTGGTTACAGGGTGTTGATTGACGGCAATGAGGTTGGTGTGGATGAGTTGATAAAGGAGGTGAAGAGTCCGCACGCCCTAACGGTTTACCTGGACATGAGGAAGAGGGGTTACTTCATAAAGCCCGTGATTAATGGCCCCGTGGACTTCCTGGTGTGGGATAAGGGTAAGAGCCCCGTGAATTCAAGCCCGAGGTATATGATAAAGATAGTCACTGAGGGATTGGGTATACAGGTAATGGAATTACTGAATGTGTTGAAGTACAGTGAGAGCATGGGCACACAATTGGTCCTGGCTCTTGTGAGCTCCGAGGGGGTTATCACTTATTATAAGGCATTTACATTTAGGCCTGTTAAGGGTGGTTGATTCATGGTCACGATTAAGGACATCGAACAAGTATTAACTATGGTTAGGAGTAAGGGGCTTAAGGTCATTATCAGGTTGAGGAAGTCGAGGAACATGATTGCCCTTGAGAAGGAGATTAGGGCCTTGAGCCCTGAGGGTAATTACGTGGCCTGGGCATCAGCATTTCCAGCGCCGCCTCACCAAATCATTGATGCGTATGGAATAGCCTCAATAGAGATTTACTGCAGGAATGAATTGATTAAGCAATTGAGTGATTGGAGGGAGCTTGTTAAGGAGCTCCAGTTACTAAATGAGTGTCGTTAGTAGTTCTCAACGGTGTATTCCTTACCGCCAATCCTCAACTTAATGACCACACCACCTTCGCCCCTACTCTCCACAGTACCATCATCAAGCGCAACCTCATTCCCAGCACTAACCCTCATATTAATCCTAAAAAGCCTAGCACCAATTTGGGCTAGGTCCTTGTAGCGTGACGTGCATACGTTGACGTTTACCCAGGGCCACTTCCTCCTAATCTCACTGGCTATTTTTATACCGGCGTCAACACTGCCTATAACACTACCGTCAGGCCCTGGTTTATAGCCCATGCTTATTAAATTGCTTATGTTCGCAGGGCTTACGTCAAGTTCATTCAAATTTACGAAACTTATCAGGCCATTACTAATGAGAAGTTCAGCAACCTTAACAATATCATCCTCAAACCTGGGCAGGGCAGGCACCTCAAGGCCGAGCTCAACACCTGCATCCTTAAGTATCCTGAGCAAATCGAGCTTACCACTTAACTGGGTCGTGTTTATTGCGTGTATTCTAACCTCATCAATACCACTACCGGCCAACTTCTTAATGGCCTCCTCATTAATGTTCAGGGCGTGGGTATACATGTGTATATGAAAGCCCCGCCCATAAGTGTCCTTAAGCAACTTCACCAGCGTAACCACCCTATCAACAACCATTATTGGATCACCACCTGTTATCGCTAATCCATTTGACCCAGCCCTATCCAACTCATCGATTATATCATCTGGGAACTTATTGACTGGCCTATCGTTAATGAACATCACATCCCTACCAAACCTATCCCTATTGACAGGGCAGTAGAAGCAGTTCAATGGGCATAAACCCGTTATGAATAGCACGCTCTTAATACCCAATTGGCACTGTCTACATCCTCTAGCGAACTCCCCAAACACTATATTGAGTCGTTTCATTGCCCAGGAGGTTATGACGTACCCCCTTATAAATGCATGTGCGTTAAGCATTTTAATGAATTAAAGCTGCGATAGACGATGTATAGGTTTAGAAACACATTAATTGCCTTCATAGTATCAACAGCACTCACAATACCAATATTCATAGCCATGAACATGAACCAGGCATCCTACGAAACAATGGTCGCACTACTAGGTAGTACATGGCCTCCAATAACCCCCTGGGGCTTCATAACGGCAATATTCGCGCACCCGTCATATGCGGATTACTTCTTCGACATGCTCACCCTGTGGATGATTGGGCCGTACTTTGAGACCATGTTCGGGACCAGGAACTTCTGGCTAACCTTCATGCTTAGCGGCATAGCCTCGGCCCTCTCACCAATACTCTACTACGCAATGGGAACCCCAGTCCTCGTCGGCGGTTCATCGGGTGCGTTATTTGGGCTTATAGGCTTTATCATAGCCACACCGCACAGGGGCGTGATATTGGCGAATCCAATTAACATAATAGCAATAATATTCCTACTATCACCACTGGCCTTCGCCTTCGGCATAGCATACCTAGGTCATCTACTCGGCTTTATAGTGGGCATAATAACTGGTTACCTATACGTGAGGAGGGAACAGCGCTTTAACTATGTAAAGTATTTCGGCTTTGCTATTTAATGGTTGCTACTTGGAATAGAAACAATAATACTTAATAATACAACAAGTAGTGTATAAACTATGATAGGGATAGGCCTTAAGTACGTAATACTTGTGTCAATAACAATCCTACTGGCGATGGCGATGATCACCAGTGCAAACCAGGTGGAACATCCGCAGATCTATAACATGACAACGCCCCTCAGTAAAGACCCATTCGTTACGTATAATGGCTTCTACTCCTTCGAGGCATATCAACCACTGCCACCAAGTACTAGGCCCATAGTAATTCCAATATTCGTCAATGCCATATTCCCATATGAATTAAACAATGCCTACGCAACGGTACCGCAGAGCAGTACTGTATGTATACCATCAGGCACGTACAGTCTCATTATACTGAATGTGACAATAATGGAGACCGGCGGTCCTCAGTACGATAGGGCATTCTACATATTCGCCAATGGAGTACCAGTATTTTGGGGTTCAACGCAGGAGATACTGAATTCATCGGCTTGGTCTGACCTAACAATCTTTGAGAACATGCTCTCCGGCTCATGCATAACCTTCAAGGCGTTACTACCCAATTGGATTGTGCCAAGCATAGGCGTCACAGGCTATTACATAGTCAACGTGACACTTTATCTATACCCAGGGCCTGAACCCAACGGCTTACCTAATTACTTCATACCAATTGCGCCTAATTCCTATGGGGTATCCCTAATAGGGCTTAATCCATTCCATGATAAGGTAACGTTAATAACAAACATACCCAGTGGGACGTATAGGGCTGTGCTGCTCATGTACATGGAGGGCGGTGAATTAGATGAATTCTGGTACACGAATGAGCCTGCCACCCGCGAACTCCTTGTTTACTATAATAATTACCTGGCTGCCGTCTTTAACCCATTCGAGACCATATACACTGGAGGTATTGACCCATTCATGTGGAAGCCTATGCCATCAATAAACACATTGTCATTTCATAACCCATACATGGCCGACATAACGCCATTACTTGCTACGGGCATTAACGACGTTAATATTACATTGACTATGACGAACCTATACGAGGCATACGAATTGACGGGACTGCCCTACTTCACCTGGACAGTATCAGGAGTACTCATGCTATGGGTTAACGAATCGAACCCAATGGTTAGTGGTCAATTAATAACTGCATACTCAAGCTTCTACGATTCCGGACCTATCTTCTCAACAACATCCACGGGCTTAACAGAATATATGGAGTATGGCAATTATACGCTGAATTACGTATCGAGACTAGTCTTTGAGCACGGCATTGAAGTGGCATCCTTCGAGCAGTCCGGCGTGTTTAATGCCTATCAATTATTTAATGTTGTAATGGAATATGGTATATTAAGCGAGAACTTCACTGAGTCATCATCTGAGAACATAAATGGCGCCGACCTATTCACAATGAGCCTCGCCTATAAGTACCCAATAATATTTAACGTAACCGCCTACGTAACACCACTGGCGCCGCCAACCTCATACCCATACCCAGCCGCGTATATTCAGTATGCCACCGTTAACCTAGGGATGGACGCACATGAACACTACTCATTACCGGGCATGGACTATAAGACTGACGTACTCGAGTCCCTTAACTCCTACGGCTTCATGAACCTGACCCTACAAATAATCAATCCGTACGGAGGCGCAGTAGTCACTGGAATATCCGGCAACTACGCTAGGACAAGTAAGGACTTAATAGCTGTGCACACATACTCATACCCAACGGGTATATCCAGTTACCTAGAGAAGTTCAGTGCGTTAGCGATATCGCCAAATGCCACGGACTTAATCGGTTATTATCAATACGTAATGCTGAGGTTAATGAGAATAGGCAGCGGCTGATGAATTAATTAGGGCTAGAAATTCAAAGTCACAACGAATTAGAAATAATTCTAATTCGAAACATAATTAATTAATGCATATAAGGACATTGTTGTATAAGCATAATGGAGTATGAATAAGACATTGGTTATTATAATTATGTCATTTGCAATATTGACAGTAATACTGGTAATGCTCACGCTCATTTACGGTATACCTGCAAAAACACTAAAACTACTCTTTATTGCCTTATTACCAGAAATAGAACGAACATACATACCTTCCACATGTCCCTATTACGATGGTTATTGGTTCACAAACAATTATAACATTGCCACGATATTGAGATTAGGAAGTAACTCAATAATCGTTGGTAAGAACTCGATCATATAATAGGTATTGATTACTCCTCTAAAGATACGTACACCTTCATAGTAAATAAGCCAAGAGGGGTATTAATATTCACGTACTTCCCAGGAATGCTCTCACCAATCATAATGCCTAATGTCAGTGGTACTATAAAAATTATGATCATAAACTCAACCCTATACTTAGCAGTAAATTCAAGCAAACCACTGAAACTTACTTACTCCTACCTACCATACTCATTGGGTAATTACGTAAATATGTGCATAGACTCCCTAGCATGTATACCGGCGCATAATGTGTATGATGGGTATGTGTATGTCTACGTATTCTTCATAGAACGAACATTAAATCAGAATCCGACATTAGGTATATACCTTATGTCGAACTGCATACTTTACGACCTAAGCAATTGTAACTATCACAGTAAAACGGTCTACATATACTTCAACAGGAATAGTTAAGGTCATTCGTGACCCCATCATCACCAGGTCAGTGGCGGCACAACCCAATCACTAAAGATAACCAGCACAACTGGGTAATTAATCCTTAAGTCGTTATCCACTCATTAATTCTCTGATTAGGTTCTCGATTTTATTAATGGCGTAACTAACCTCATCTGGTTCGTAAACGCCTTCGTAAAATGCCTCATCATGGAGAGTCCTCATTAAATCGCTGTATAATGCCCTTAAGTCTTCGCGACCAATCTCTCTGAGAATCCTCCTACGTTCACCGTGGTTCCTGGGGATTACCCCAGTCTTTCCGTAAATGAATGCGTTTATGGCTATGATTAATGCGAGGAATGCCTTGTCTGCTGCATTCCTGTATAGAAGCATATCCTTTAACCTGAGAGCTTTATCAAGCTCCTCCTTGGCATAGTTTAGAACCTCCAGCGCACTCATGAACATGGCACTCAAGGCATTACTCGACATCCCCAAGGCAAATTACTCATTGCGGTTTAAATAACTATCAGCCCTCCAGGTGCTCATCACCGCCTCTGGTGTCCCGACAGCCATCATCACCCATTAATCCATTGCGTGGTAGCTTTATAAGGCGTTAGCAATGGTTACTCCGTGGTCAAGGTCTTTGTTGGAACGTCAGGGTGGCTCTACGACTGGAACCAGGATTCGACCTTTGATTGGTATGTAAGGAACTCCGGGCTTAATGCCGTTGAACTCAATGCATCATTCTATAGATTCCCATTCAGGAACCAGGTGGCTTCCTGGGCTAGGAAGGGCGCTGGACTTAGGTGGGCTGTTAAGGTTCATAGGTACATAACCCACGTTAAGAGACTCAAGGAAGATGCCCTGGACACCTGGCGTAGGTTTAGGGACTTGTTTCAACCGCTTGATCCATACATAGATTTCTACCTATTTCAAATGCCCCCATCCTTCGCCTATAATGATGAGAGTATGGAGAGGATTAGAACATTCGCCAGGGAAACAGGACTTGGCGCTAGGCTTGCCATTGAATTTCGCCACAAGAGCTGGTTCGGCAGTGAGGACGCCATTAATGAACTGAGGGGCTTAGGCATTACCGTAGTGTCTGTTGACGAGCCTGGTGTTACGTGGGTTAGGAGTACAAATGGCATTATTTATTTGAGGCTTCACGGTAGGACTGATTGGTATATGTATGACTATGGTGAGGATGAGCTTAGGGACCTAGCGATTAAGGCTGTCTCCCTCAATCCTAATGCGATTTACGTGTTTTTCAATAATGACCACTGGATGCTTGAAAATGCCAGGAAGATGCTGGAGATACTAAGGGGATTAACAGGGGAGTGAGTTACCTGCTCGCCCTTGACAGCATTAATAGCCCTATGATTGCTAAGGTCACGCCGACGGCCATCATCACCACCATGCCTAAACCCATGGGGCTTATTAATCCAACGATCATTGGCGCCCAACCACCAATTAACAAGCCCCAGTTATAGGATACGCCTAGCCCGCTTGCCCTGTATTGAACATCGAATTTATCAATTAATACGTATGGCACGAGACCCATCGCGAAGTTCTCGATGAACGCCAATATTACCAGGTTTATGAAGTTTGGATATAGCAATAGGGCAATTGGTGCGTAGGCCAGTGAAATCATTAACGTGCCTATTATGAACCACCTATAACTAATTGCCAGGGCTAATGGACCAGCGAGGAGGACGGCTATTACTGCGGCTATTGTCGAGATTAGCATGACACTGGGTATTATGCTCGCTGCACCGATGACCTTTAGGAAGTCTGAGTATATCAGGTATGTGGAGTAGTAAATTGTCAGTAACCCACCCGTGAATAGTATGCCGTACCCAAGCCATGCACCTCCACGCTTGAATAACAACGTCAGCGGGTTTGCCTTGGGCCTCGACCATAATGGCGACTCTACAAGCCTGCTCCTAATTATGAAGGCTAGAACCGCCACTACAGCTCCAGTACCCATGTATATCCTCCAGCCATAGGCATTGAAGGGTATTGGCCCCATGTAGGTTAGGAACATGACATTGACCATTGTTGCTATGACAACCCCTATTGGGTAGCCACTCTGTACGAATGCCGAAGTCACCTCCTTCCCCCACCTACTCCATTCCATAATCATTGCCGTACCAGGGCCCCACTCACCACCTAGGAATACTCCCTGGAGAAACCTTAACGCCAGTAGGGTTAATGGCGCGAGTACGCCTATGACTGCGTAAGTCGGTAATAGCGCTATTACTAGGGCTGATAGGCTGTAACCGAGGACAGTTATTAACAGCCCAACCCTCCTACCAAACCTGTCACCCACGTAACCCATGATAACGGAGCCAAGCGGCCTACCAATAAGCGTAGCCACTAGCGTCGATAAGCCACCAAGTAGGGAGTATGGTCCAGGGAAGAATAATTCGCCAAGTAACGGCATTATCGGCGTAACCAGAAGTGCGTCGTAACCATCCATGACCCAACCAAGGTAGGCACTAATGATAGCCCTACGCCTAATAGACTCAAGGCTTCCCTGAATACTCATACGCTAACCAGGTACGTATCGGCTATTTAAGCTATTTGCTATTTCGTACCATGTATTATATTGAGAGAGGTGGGTATATTCGAGCTATTATCATTGATACTATGAAGATTATTAAAAGGATTAACCTGACACTGAAGGGACCAGCCCACAGATTCCTAAGCTCCCTCCACCTACTTCTGACCACGTTCTCATCACCACTGAGTAACGGACCCGCCAATCTCAGTGTGCGTGGAATAAGTAATAACGATACCAGTGAAATGTAGGGTAAGTAATGCAGGATTGCTGAGATCACGATGGCTAAGTACATGAGGGCTATTGATGTGTAGACTACGTACCTCGTATTCCTAATGCCCACGAGTAATACAAGCGTTATCTTACCCACAGTCCTGCACGCATCAATCTCTAGGGCGCCTGAGCCGATTAGTATTAATAGCGTAAATAATCCGTTTGGTATACCGACGATTAATGGTGCTGGGTTTGCGTAGATGCCCGTCTGGACGATGTACGAGCCCCAGGTAACGAGAGGCCCCATGGCAAGTGCCGCAAGCACCTCGCCATAGCCCCTATAGTGGAATTTCAATGGTGGTATGCTGTAACCAACGCCAATTATTAAGCCGGCCATGGCTAGTATTAACACGGGCAAACCCACTAGGGTAAAGAGGTAAACCCCCGCCATAAAGGCTATCGCTAGGAATACATAACCTACGGTAATAACATCCCTAGGGCTCAATTTAAGGTCTATTATTGGGTGAGGTCTATGGGAGAAGCCACTGGCCCTGTACAGTATGTCTACGCCACTTAGGTAATCGTAATAGTCATGTACCAGGTTAACCCCTGCCTGGGCCAGTAGTAGAGCCGCCAGCGTTATTACGTAGATTATTGGATTGAACCTATCATTTAAGTACCAGGCCAATGCGGTGCCTAGGGTCACGGACGAGAAGGCGCTCGTTAACGTTGTCGGGCTGAATGACATTAACCAGGTCTTAATACCCATCATATCATGATAGCCACGAATACATTTTAAGGATTTCCATAGAGGAAACCGTTATTTGCCCCAATATGCGTTGTTCTTTAGGTGGCTATTAAGGACCTCAGAACCTTCATTAGGGCCCTGGAGGAAAGGAGGGACCTCGTCAGGATAAGTGAACCACTTAGTGTTGATCTCGAGGTTGCTGCATTACTGAGGGAGTTGATGTATAGGGGTGGTCCTGCCGTAATAATCGAGAGGACCAGGGAGGGCACATTGCCAATAGTCGGCAATCTATTTGGTAAGTGGGATAGGGTGATGCTCGCCATGGAAGGTAACGACCCAGAGACCGCAGCCTCTAAATTAACGGACCTACTAAATCTTAGGATTCCCCAGGGATTGTTCGACGCCTTAAAATCCCTGAATGAGTTGAGGAGGTTTTCGCAGTACTTCCCTAGGAGTGTTAATGATGGGCCAGTTAGGGAGGTTGAGTGGAGTAACATTGATTTAACGAAGATACCTGCCATCAGGCAGTGGGTTCATGAGCCTGGTAGGTTCATTACCTTTGGGATAACGTTCGTTAAATACGGCAACTACAGGAACTTTGGCTACTATAGGCTGCAGGTGGTTGGTAGGGATAGGTTCGTGATGCATTGGCAGCCTTGGCGCAGGAGTGCAATGTATGGAGAGCTTAGTGAGAAGGCGGAGGTTGCTGTTGTCTTTGGTCCTGACCCAGTGACGATGCTTATGGCAGGCATTTCAATACCGCATCCACTGGATAAGCTCCTGGTCACTGGGGTGCTTAGGGGCGAGGGTGTTGAGTTGGTGAGAGGTTCGACCGTGGATGTTGAGTACCCAGCAAATGCGGAGTTGGTTATCGAGGGTGAATTGACCGGTGAATACGTTAGGGAGGGACCGTTTGGCGACCACGTGGGTGTTTACTCAATAGCCAAGGAGTACCCTGTGGTTAAGGTTAAGGCCATTTACTCTAGGAGGGATCCCTTGATACCCGTCACGGTCACTGGGAGGCCTGTGCTCGAGGATGGGAACATAATTAGGTTTGGAACGAGGGTTGTGAAACCCCTCCTAAAGCAAATACTCCCTGAGCTGGTGGATATTGAAATACCGCCCGAGGGCTTGGGCTACGTAATCATTACATCGATTAGGAAGAGGTACCCTGGACACGCCAGGAGGGTTATGACGGCATTATGGGGCTTAGTACCTGTACTGGGTAAGGTCGTGATTGTGGTGGATCATGACGTGGACGTCAGGGATTGGGGTCAGGTAATGTACGCGGTGGCTGCTCACGTTAATCCATCGAGGGACATACTCATAATTGATAATTACCCAGTGGAGGAGCTCGACCCATCAACGCCAGTTCCAAACCTGGGTAGTAAGGTTGGCATTGACGCAACTAGGAAGCTCCCCGAGGAGTATGGTGGTAAGGAATACCCGATGGATGTTACGGCGCCTAGCGACGTAATTGACAGGGTTAGGAGGATCGTGGATTCAATCATGGGCAGGTCAAGGAATTGACGATATGCATATTTAGGGCTTAAGACAGTAACTGGGTAATGAGGGCGTGCATAATCGGTTTAGGTAGGATGGGTAGGGGTATGGCTATTAATCTCGTTAGTAGGGGCCACGTGGTCTACGGCTATGACATCAATAAGTCCATATATGCAGCCTTAAGTAATGCCGGTGTGAAGACTGTGGATAGTGTGGGACAGTGCGGTGATGCTGATTACGTAGTCCTCGCATTACCCACTGGTAGGGAGTCTGCCCAGGTACTGAGTGAATTAAGTACTAACGCTGTGATAGTAGACACAACCACGATGAGTCTGGCGGAGCTTGAGCAGGTACTCTCCATAGTCCGTAACAGGGGGTTTAGGTACATAACCGCCAGGCTTGAAGGTGGGCCGAAACAAGCCGAGAGCGGATCTCTCGTGATGTTTATTGGTGGTGATGAGCAATTGTATAAGCAGTCAGAGGAATTCCTTAGGCAATTGGGCACCCCGATCTACATTGGCACCCACGAGCAAGCCACATTACTTAAGTTAATCAGTACGTCAATAATCATAGCCAACACCATGATACTAGCCGAACTATCACCGTTGATGAAGGATGTTGGTCTAGACACGAATACCCTAGTCAAGGCGCTAAGCATGAGTGGAGCCGACTCGGCGCAGTTAAGGGCTAGGCTACCCTGGATACTAAGCGGTAACTACCCAGAGTCCTTCTCAATAGACCTCGCGAAATACGTGATTGACGAAACAATAAAGCACTCAATGAGTAAGGGCAGGTCATTACCAATAATGACCATAATCGATAAACTCCTTGAGATAGCCAGGAGTGAAGGTAAAGGGAGGGGAGACTTCTCCGAAGCGGCCGAGATCCTAAAGAAGTAAATTCTGAAGTGCAAGGATGCATTACGTTAAATCCTTAACCGGAGCGCCCGGCTAATCCTTTTTCAATAAGTTAATTATAGACCGTATTTCGCCTTCGGAATTTAATACCTCATTGACATTGCCGGATTTAGAAATTAAAATACCCAGGTCGTGATAAAAGTCATGCAGGTTAGGCCAGTAATCAATACCTCCTAGACCCAACACATCTCTATATTTCCAGACCACATACATTGCCAGGTAAGCCTTCTTCTTACTATCCTCATTCCCGCTTTCACTCTCCAGGAGCATCATTATTAATTTATCACGTTGTTTATCCCTAAGCATCCCTTGGACAACTTCGAAGATCAACTCATCAATGTTCCTATGATTCAAATAATGCATTATAGCTCCATTACATGAAATACCCCTTGCATCACCATCAAGCAATACATGAACCTCAATCTTAATATCGGGCTTATCTTGAATAATCGTATTAACCCGTTCACATACATTATCCTTACCGCCGCCCTCGCATATACAGGTATTCTCAGACTCTCCATAATAGCAATCATATTTAATACCATCGCACTTCCTCAAAGTCCTAATTCCTAAAAGGCCAAGGATAAATTTAAGATCACTTTTACCCTCCACGAAAATTATCCGCTTAATCATAGGCAATTACCCCTTAAATCCTCATTAAGCTCCCCAACTCTTCTACTTGCCTCCCTACCATCGTAAATCCTCAATAAGCCCCTTGCGTTACTTTCAATTACTAACAATTCATCTAAATCCACATTATTTAACATTGCATTAAGCATTTCGCTACTTTGCGTAGTGATTATCCACTGAACATCCTTAGTATCACTCATTAATTCAGCAACCTTATTCATTAACCATGGATGCATATGTAACTCCACATTATCATACATCACTATCTCCCTCGATGCGGCAAGGACCATTAATGCCAAGCCTAAGTAACCACTGCCAAGATACTGTATTGGCCTCTCCCCATCCTTCACAACAAAGACTATGTTATGCTTATCAAACTCATCCGGCTTAAGCCCCATGAAACTTATCTCAACACCCTCGAAGACCTTATTAAACAGTTTAATGGCTTTGGCGTAATCAACAATCTTCATTAATGAACCAATGAATTGCGGTGTTAATGGATTGGGCGTTGATAGTGCTATGAAGTCGTAGTTAACGCCATCAATCTTATTAACAGTAATATTAATGCTGTATTGAACTTGCTGTGGAAACATGCTCACCGGTATTACGTCAACCCTGAGGAAACCCCTCTTGTTTCCTTTTTCAGCAATTGCAGCCTTGGTGAATGGGTTCACAGGCATTAATGGTTGTGCTGAAAATGATGGCTGTTGAAGCTTAATTAGTTCTTCAATACTTGTGGTCTTGACCTCCACGTCATCAACCATGAGCTTGAATCCGTCGTTCAAGAGCCTATAAAGCCAAAATTCATCCATCCTAAGGGTTGAAGCCACGGTAAATAGGGATTGTGCACGACTTGGGTCAGTCAGCATCAGTAATGATGCTGCTAATGCCTCGAGTATTGAGGTTTTAAATGAGCCGTTGCAGCCGGTCAATACGTTAACTCTGCTAAGTGTAAGCTCATTATTTAAACCGCCAGATTTGCCTTTAACACTAACATTAAACTTTCTTCTCCTAATCTCCTCAATCATGATCCTCTTAATATGAGCCATTAAACCTCACACAATTAAAGTAGTATCATTATGCTATACTATAAAGTTTTAATCCTAACCTTAATCATAACTATGCCGTATTTCACGATCATACTCATCTCTTAATCTTAGAAAGCGTCGAAACGATGACCGTGTTGGTGCCGGGGCCGGGATTTGAACCCGGGCCCCCTTGCGGGGACGGACTTTAAGGTTCCCTGCGGAATCTCCAGGCCCGCGCCTTGGACCTGGCTCGGCCACCCCGGCAAACCAACAAACCATTAACTGCGATTTAAAGCTTTCCTTCATGGACTATGTCCTTACCATCGACCTTTCGATCTCCAATTCCTTCCTAAATATTGATAGTGCATGATCTATATCATTGAGCGGTATTCCTAATAATTCAATTGCTCTCTTATTACTTAGGCTACTGTCCCTTGGTCTTCGGGCTTTGTAATTAACATCACTTAGCTTTATTGGTTTTATTAACTCCTCGTTAAATCCGAAGTGTCTGGCTATGGCCTTTGCGAACTCATACCTACTTAGTCTTGGTCCAACTACGTGTATTATTCCGCTAAATCTCATGTCTAATAACTTCACGAAGGCTTCACCAATTATTGTGTTTAATGTTGGTGATGACCACTGATCAGTTATTGCCGTGACCACCTCACCCCTCATCAACTTCTCGACCACGGTCTTGCCAAAGTTGGCTCTCCCTGGCCCCGTGCCATAAATCCAGGCAACCCTAATTATGGAACCACCCAATGCTCTTGTGATCTCCTCCGCCATTAGCTTTGTTAATCCGTAATAATTAACGGGTCTTGGCGCATCATCCTCCGAGTACATACCCCTCTCACCATCAAATACGTAGTCCGTGGATAGGTAGTAAATGGCCGAGCCGCTCCTATACGCAGCAGTGAGCAAGTCCCTGCTGGCCACCACGTTAACCCTATAACAAAGCTCTAGCTGCTCCTCGCACTGGTCGACGTTGCCTATTGCGGCCATGTGTATAACCACGTCGGGCTTATAATCGTTAATTAATCTAGCGGAATCCCTGGTTATGTCGGCCTTAACCACGGTGACGCCGGGTATGTTGATGGGGTGCTCATTATAGGTGCCAATAACCTCATACTTATTAACTAGGCTAATGGCTGTTTTATACCCAGGTGATGAACTAACACCAGTAATTAATACGATCATCATGAATAAATCAAGTCAATTATTTATAAGGAATTTCAGGAAAGGCTTATGGTATGGTCTTACGATTATTAATGAGTAAGGTTAATTAAACCACAGGATTACTAAGTAGGTTGAGGGAGGACTCGAGAGCCGTGAAGCCCACGGCCCGATGAACTGTCGCTCCTCCGGAGCGGCCACACTCCTTACCTACTCATCCTTTATTGTCATGCATTGCTCATAAACGTGCCTTAACTCATTATTAATGCGTTAATCTCAGTATGTGAAGGTTATGGTTTGGTTTCTCGACTAAAATATTTATTGGGGTACTATAAATAATTTGGGGTTACCCAAATGTTATTTAGTATCGAACCTAAGAGCAGGAGAGAGGATCTCTATGATTTTAATCATGAACTGGAAATGCTTATGAGGTTCTTAAGGAGTTCGAGGTTAACGTTAGTTACTGGCCTTAGGAGGACTGGTAAGACATCGCTATTAAAGGTTGCACTTAATGAGGCTGGCATTGATTATGTATACGTAGACGTCAGGCTTAGCTTGTACGCAAGTTACCGTGACGTAATTGACTTATTCATACAGGCACTTAATGAACTTCTGCGTAGGAGGTCCTCGATTAGGGATAAGATAATTAATGCACTTAGAGGTATCGAGGGCCTAAGGATTTCCGTTAACCCGCCTGAAATTTCGGTTAGGTTTAGGGGTAAGCCACGGGTTAGTGTTGCCGACCTGCTCATTAGGCTTAATGAGGTTGGTGGGCCTGTGATAATAGCGATTGATGAGGCCCAGGAGTTGAGGAGGGTTAATTGGCTTAGGTTTGATAGGTTATTTGCTTACATCTTTGATAACTTGCCGAACATAAGGCTGGCACTATCGGGTTCGCAGGTCGGTCTCCTTTACGACTTCCTTGGGCTTCACGACCCGAAGGCGCCACTCTTCGGTAGGGCGTACGTGGAGGTTAAGACGAGGAAGCTAAGCCCTGACGAGTCTCTCGACTTCCTTGAGCGAGGCTTTAACCAATTAGGCATTAACTGCCCTAAGAACGTCCTCGAGAGGGCCGTGGAGACTTTCGATGGTATTATTGGTTGGTTAACGTACTTCGGCTATACATACTCAATGAGAAGGTCTGCTGACTTTGATGAAATAATGAAGGATGCGGTACAATTGGCGCTTAATGAGTTACGAAACCTAGTTTCCTCGCTTAGGAGTGTTAGGTATGCCGTGATTTTAAGGGTGTTGGCTAGGGAACCAATGCCCTGGAGGTTAATTAAGCGTAGGCTTGAGGATTATGAAGGCAGGGAAATAAATGCCGCAACGGTTTCCGAATTACTGGGTAATCTAGTGGACCTGGGCATTGTCGAGAAGGCTGATGATTACTATAGGATTTCCGACCCAGTGTACAGGCTCGCTGCCGAGTACCTGTAAGGGTTTAATACGGGCTGTGATTAATACCATCACTACCAATGGACCTAATTAAGTACTTGGAGTTCAAGGAGAGGCTGAGGAATAGGTTGGAGAATGAGTTGAGCGAGGAGTCGATAGAGAGGGCGAGAAGAGATCCGCATGCAAGGAGGTATCCAAGGCCGTGCGGCATGACGATACACACGGGGGTAGGCTGCACGTACTCATGCACCTACTGCTACATCTACGACATGGGGTTCCCGCACAGGGCCGTGCCATACCCACTAAGCGGTAAGGAATTGCTCTATGCATTGACACTAAACCCGTATGTGGTGCTTGGGCCTGGTGGTACGATGCTTGCCATCGGCTCCGTGACCGAGCCCTTCCTACCTGAAACCAGGGAGAGAGCCCTTGAGTATATCGAGGTCCTGGGCCCACTTGGTAATCCGCTACAGATCAGCTCTAAATCCGTCCTTAGCGATGATTACATAATTAGGATCAGGGAGCATGCGCCACGCATTAGCTTTCTCGAAACTGTGGTGTGCCTTAGGGATTGCAGGAAGATAGAGCCCCTGGCACCAGACCCGGTGGATAGGCTGAGGTTCGCGGGTAGGCTCGTTAAGGCTGGAATAAACGTTTCCCTATTCATAAGGCCAATAATACCCGGTATAACCGATAGGGACGCCCGCGAAATACTGTCAATGGCGAGGGAGCTTGGTGTGAGGTCTGTGGTGCTTGGTACGCTTAGGGTTACCGCGGGCATCTATGAGAGGCTTAGGGCCGTTAGTATTGACCTAAGCCTTAGACTACCAGGTAGTAAGTTGGGTAAGGAGCAGGTACCAATTAGAGCCAGGGATTTGAAGGATAAAATATCGTCAATCGCCCGTGGGATGGGCTTTAGGGTTTATGAGTCAGCATGTGGAGCTAATATCGAGGCTTCTGGACTGGGGTGTTACGCCTGTAAGTGGGGGCCTTGTGGTGATATGAGTAAGTTGCCTAATATGGACGCTAATGAGGTTAATGAGTTTATTAAGCACTTAGGTTATTCCGGGCATGTTGAGCAATTAAGGGATAACAGAATCGTTATTAGGCTTGATAGGGGTGATGCACGTAGGGTTGAGGCCTTGCTCAGAGAATTGCTTAGGCGTGAGGTCATTATTAGGGGTTTCGCAAGGCATCGTTGCTTAGGTAGTATATGCAGTGATTTTGATTGACCAGGTACTTAATGGGTGGATTGCGGTCCGTAAGTTAGTGATTATTACAATGGCTGCCACCTTAAAGTAAGGCAAATTAATTCATAAATACATAGTGTATTAACATGCAGGAGTTGCCTAAGCCTTGGTTTGACCTTGATGGTTATAGGAGGACTAGGTTGCTTGAGGCTAGGTATGAGGCTGAGTTGGCTAGGAGGTTCCTTGATGAAGGGTTGACTAGGAACGCGGCTGGCAAGGCTTATCAAGCATGGAAGGCTCTTGTGGCTGCATTTGCGGCTGAGAATAGAGATAAGCTTAAGGATGTATTTAAGGGTGTGGTTAGGCTGAGGGGCAATAGGGTTATTAATAAGGTTGACTGGATCATCGCCTTAATGCCAAGCAATGCGCTGAAGCGGGTATCGCAGGTGATAGGCGGTGACATTAATGTATATACAAACCTAGCAATAATGCTTCATCAGTATCAATACAATGGGCCGGATAAACAGGGAATACTCAGCCAGTACTGGGATGATGAATCGGCTAAGGCGGACATCGTGCAGTTATTAAGCGTTATTGACAGGTTATTACGTGAGAAAGGAATCTAAGTACCTTTGCTTTCCTCGAAACCACCCTCATTTAAGCATCGTCTCATGTGCGGTAATAAAGGCTTAAATAATGCGTGGACGTGGTTTTACAGTGTCTTCGTTTAAGTACTCGGACGTTTACAGGATTGTGTATCCAAGGAGGCATGAGGGTATTTATAAGAACCGTGGCGATAATCCCTGGGTATCAATAAGGATTAGGCAGGGTGTCGGTCGTGACCCAAGCAAGTGGTTTTCGAACCAATTAAGGGTTATTGCCGAGGTCAGTAAGGTTTACGGTGATGGTAGGGCCATGCTCGGCACCAGGGGTGATATTGAGATCTTCAAGGTCGATTTCAGACTTTTCGATGAGGTAGTAGCCAAGCTTAAGGAGGTCGGCCTTGACCCAAGGGACTCCTGCGGAAACTCTGTTAGGAATCCAATACCGTGCACCTCCCAGTTCTGCCCATATGCCCACATAAACGCTGAGGCGTTGTCCACATTCATAGGCGATTACTTTAGGTATAGGAGTGAGTATGAGCAACCCTCGTTACCTCACAGAATTAAGATATCAATTTCGGCGTGCGAAAGGGCTTGCGCGGTGCCCGTTGCCCAGGACATAGGCATTGTGGCCAAGCCCAATGGTAAGTTCGACGTGTACCTGGGCGGTGGAATAGGTGAGCACGCCTTCAGCGCTAAATTAGCCTTTACTGACGTTGATGCGGAGGATTTACTACCAATCTGTGTGGGTGTTGCCGAGGTCTTTAGGAGGTCTGGCGAGAGGAGGGGATTCAAGTGGGTGGTTAAGTTACGTGGTCTTGATAAGGTTAAGGAGGAGGTTATGGCAATAGCCAGGGAGATCAAACCTAAGCTACCCAAGCCGCCCGATTTGACTCCAAGGTTCATTAAGTCAAGGATTGTGAAGGTCCCATACCCAACTGGCTGGGTTACCGCTGATGAATTGATTAAGTTGGCTGATGTGGCTGAGAGGTATGGGTTTGGCTACGTACTATTATTTAATAACCAAAGCGTCTACATACCAATCCGTGAGGGGGTCAATAAGATTGAGGAATTGAACAATTATGAGATTAGGGATCCAGGGCCCATATATCCCGAGGGCCCAATAACCGTTGCATGCCTAGGGAATGAACTATGCCCACCAGGCCTAATAGACACCACCGGGCTCGGCCGTAAAATACACGTACACTTAAGTAGGCTCAATGAGCCAATTAGGGTCGGCATTAGTGGGTGCACGCATGATTGCGGCATGTCGTGGGTCTCGGACATAGGTTTCGAACCATTTGGTTCTAAGACGAGGATCTTGATAACAATGGGTGGTTCACCGACGGCCCTGGGCTTTGTCATTGGCACGGTTGACCCAGGGGATGCGGAGCTCGCGGCGCAGGTTTTACTTGAGATGTATAGGGAGTCAGGTGTTCGTGGGGTTAGGGACTTCGTGACTAAGGTTGGCGTTGATACTATTAGGAGCGAGCTGGTTAAACGTGCGCCTTCCTTTAAACCGCCGGATAAGGACATTAGTATTGTTTTTGGGCCTGACTAGCCTATGGAGAATATGCTTTAAAGCATTGTTTACTTAGTTCTTCGGCTTATGATTATTGAGGACTTACCTGCATTATTAACAGCCGTTATCTGGGCCTGGGCATCAATAATGTATGGAGACTTCATGAAGAGGATGCACCCATTGACGGTGAACTTCCTCAGGATGCTTTATGCCTCAGTAGTACTCCTAATCCCGGCAATGGTGCTGGGGCTTAATTACGGAGCCATATGGGGCTCCCTGAGCGGCTTGCTTTCGCTCGTCATTGGCGACTCACTATACCTATTCTCAATAAACTACTCAGGCGTCTCAATAGCCGCACCAGCATCCTACACCTACATACCATTGACAGTGTTATTCGCGGTATTCCTAGGCGAACCACTGACAATAACGAAGCTAATGGCCAGCATATTATTAATACCTGGCGTCTACCTACTATCCCGCGGTGGTGGTTCAAGGAGGGAAATTAAGGGTTTATTCCTCGGGCTCGCCGCGGCCGTTGCATGGTCGGCGGGTCAAACAATGATTAAGATTGCCGATATTGCTGGGTTAAATCCCATTTCCATAGCCTTCACGAGGGTTGCAGCGGCCGGTATCGTACTATTCATGGTTAATCGCCTCACAGGAAGTAACATTGCTAAGGCCGTTAGGGAGACGGTACGTAGTTACTTACCCATTATCGCCGTACTTGACCTGGGCCTTGGCGTTGCCCTGTTCGCCCTTTCAATGGATTTAATAGGCCTTGGGCTTACTGTGATACTGACGGGCTCCATGCCGTTGATAGCGCAGGTCATGTCAAGCATCATGGGTAGGGAGAGGTTCAGTATTGTTAAGTTCCTCGGTGCATTAATAATAGTGGTGGCAATAATACTAGTAATGTTGAGTTGGCCCTAAAGCTCCTCAATATAAAGCTGGAAATTGAAGGAAAAACAGGGTTGATTTTAAGGGGATGCCCTCTCTAACCTATCATGATGTTTTAGCTGGTTTACCTGTTATCCCGTACTTCTGAGCCCACTCCTCAAATACCTTTTGCTCCTCTGGCGTTAACTCATGACTGAACCTATACCACCCATCCTTCTTCCTCGCGGTCTCAGGTGATTCGGGGGTCTTCCATATGCAGTTCACTGGGCATACGGGTATGCAGGAGAAATCATCATAACATAGGTCCCATATTAGCCTCGCCTTACCATTCTCATCAAGCTCCCATGCCTGGTATGGGCACACACTTACGCACGCACCACAGCCAATACATATGTCCTGATCATCAATAACCCTTATGTACTTCCTTAGCTCCTCAGCAGGCTTTCTCTGAGCCATGGCTGGTCTTAGTAGGATTACCTCTCCCCTTTTATACGGATTACTATTGAGACTATCGTACGTCAATTCACGTAAGAAGTCTCAATTACTTTTCCGTTCTCACCGTAAAAATAAATAATCTATATTTTTACGAGAAACTGATCGCTCATCGCTCAATTTCACTTAGCATGATCTTCACGGCATTGAGAAGGTGGATGTAAGGATTTTCCTGGGGCATGTTCTTCCTTATTTTATCAATGACATCGCTTAGTATATTTACTAAATGCTTGAACTGGGTATCCTTTATGCATTTATTGTTGCATTTTGCTATGAACCTAAGTATTGTTGGTATGTAGTCGGGTAATTCACTCCTGTTATAATTAAATCCATACTTATTGTAAAGCTCCATTAAGCTTGCCAGGAACAAACCCCTCTTACTTCTATCGCCATAAACGTGGTATGATAGGTAAAGATTAGTTTTACTTGACATGTCGAAGGTTTCCACGTAAATTTCTTGCAAATAGTAAAGATCACGGCTTAATACCTCCCTTATGAAAATTTCAATCTCCCCAATACCATAACCATCATTGACGCTCATTAATTTTAAATCACTAATTAACCTAGCCGTTGGGTATTCGAGCAGATCCGCGATTAATTCAAGGATCGACTGCCTATTCATTGAAGGCCTCCCTACTGATTCTTATCTTTATCTTACCATTACTAATAAATTGATTTCTTAATTCAGGCACAGCCTCCTTAAACTGATCATACCCACACATACCCTGCTCCGAATAGGCATTAAGCATGTTCTCCT
The DNA here is from genome assembly GCF_000148385.1 of Vulcanisaeta distributa DSM 14429. Taxonomy (GTDB): domain Archaea; phylum Thermoproteota; class Thermoprotei; order Thermoproteales; family Thermocladiaceae; genus Vulcanisaeta; species Vulcanisaeta distributa. Next base: position 1,367,944 of record NC_014537.1, read on the forward strand.
TATGTGACTTAGGTATTACGAACCTATCCTCATACTTAGCAATAGCCAACAGCCTATACATTTCAAGTACGTCTTGCTCCGTTAATCCAACCTCCTTAAGCGCATCCTTATTAGGGCTTTTAAGCTCAAGGCTCCTCATGTAGATCCTCATCGCCAATAACCTCTTAAGGGCATTACGTATTAACTCCTCATTGCCCGCAGTAAACATGCTTGCTAAGTACTTAATGGGTATCCTTAATGAATCAATTTTCGGAAATACATCCTCCGGCGCTACCTCACCTAACTCCTCACCACCAAACAGCCTGAGCACGGGGCTTAGTGGTGGTACGTAAAATACCATGGGTAGGGTCCTATACTCCGGGTGTAGTGGGAAGGCTATGCGCCACTTTTTAACGAGCTTATAGGTTGGTGATCTTTGGGCAGCCTCTATCCAATCATCCCAAATACCATTATCCTTAGCCAACTTTATAACCTCCGGATCACTTGGATCAAGTATTATCGATAATTGAGCATCCACCAATTTCTTTGGGTCGGGTTCAGAGGCCGCCTTCAGTACGGAATCGGCATCATAAAGCAATATTCCAATATACCTAATCCTGCCAACGCATGTTTCCGAGCATACCGTAGGTAGTCCATTCTCAATCCTTGGGTAGCAGAATGTGCACTTCTCAGCCTTATGGGTCTGCCAATTAAAGTATACCTTTTTGTACGGGCATGCCGATACGCAGAATCTCCAACCGCGGCATCTTCCCTGGTCAACAAGCACAATGCCATCCTCCTCCCTCTTATAGATGGCGCCTGACGGGCATGCGGCAACGCATGGCGCGTTAAGGCAATGATTGCATATCCTGGGCAGGTAGAACATGAACGTCCGCTCAAACTCAAGTTTAATCTCCTCCTCAAGACTTGCCAAATTAGGGTCTTGGGACGCTATTTCCGGTGAGCCTGCAAGGTCATCATCCCAATTAGGACCCCACCTAACCTCCACTTCATCACCTGTTATTAATGACCTTGGTTTAGCAACAGGTTGCTCACCCTGTTCAGACTCTATTAGTCGTTCATAATCATAGGTCCAAGGCTCGTAATAATCATCAATAGTAGGTAGGTATGGGTTATAGAATATCCTCAGCAATCTTGAGATCTTACCGCCAATCCTAAGCCTAAGCCTTCCATTTCTCAACTCCCAACCACCCTTATATCTCTCCTGATCCTCCCAACGCCTCGGATACCCAATACCCGGCCTTGTCTCGACATTATTCCACCACATGTACTCCGCACCCGGTCTATTAGTCCAGGTATTCTTGCACGTTATACTACACGTATGGCAGCCAATGCACTTATCGAGGTTCATGACCATGGAGATGTGGGCCAGGACCCTCATCACCATCACCCCAACCTCCTAATTATCACAACCTCATCTCTCTGGGTACCGACTGGGCCGTAGTAATTAACCGCCCAACTTAATTGGGCATAACCACCGATCATGTGCGTCGGCTTAACCCTAACCCTAGTGGCACTGTTATGGGTACCACCCGGCCTATTAGTCAGTTTGGACCTACCGACATTCACAGTCCTCTCTTGGGCATGATACATGATCACGGTACCCCTCGGAACTCTTATCGACGTGACAGCCCTAGCCACGATTACACCATTCCTATTAATCACCTCGACCCAATCATTATCCTTAATACCCACCTCCTTCGCATCATCGCTATTAATCCAAATAACGGGACCCCCTCTAAATAGCGTTAGCATTATTTGATTATCCATGTATGTTGAGTGTATCTGCCACTTACCATGCGGCGTCAAGTAACGTGCAACCAAGTACTTACCACTAATGCTAGGTCCCTCACCGCTATTAAACGGTACCTGGACAACGGGAGGTTTATACGTCGGTAGCTGCTCCCCAAACTCTATGATCCACTCATGATCCAGGTACACGTGCTGCCTACCCGTCAACGTCCTCCAAGGCACTAAGTCCTCCACATTTAATGCAAATGGCGTATATGGCCTCTCCTCAGATTCCTTACCGCTCCAAATAGGTGTCCTTAACACCCTCCTTGGTTGGTAGGATAGATCACTGAAATGTATCACCACCTCTCTTTGATTTTCCACAATATGCGTTAAGTCAATACCAACCCTACCACTAAGCGCCTTGTATGCCTTATACGATGCCTCGCCATTAGTCGTACTAGATAAATGCAGTATTGCCTCAGCAACCTGATAATCCCTAACCAATAGTGGGTGACCGTGCTCGTCAATCCCATTAAGTCTACCGACTCCCTCATACTCCTCCCTGGCACTCCACGTAATACCCTTAGCACCTATTGAATCCTTAATTAGGGGACCAAGTGTGATCATCTTATGGTACACATCGCAGTAATCACGCTCAACAATAACAATGTTCGGGCCAGACCTATTGCCCAGTTCACCAGGCGTATCATGCAGTAACGGTACAGCAATCACATCCTTGACCTTGCCTAGGTATTTGCACGCCATCTCACTGAATTTCTTGGCTAACGCCACGAATATGTCCCAATCAGCCTTAGCCTCCCAGGGTGGTGGTATGGCCTGGTTAAATGGATGTATAAACGGATGTAGGTCCGTGGTGCTTAGGTCATTCTTCTCATACCAGGTCGCCGCAGGTAGCACTATGTCTGAGTATAGCGCTGATGTGCTCATCCTGAAGTCAATCGTGACCACTAAGTCAAGCTTTCCTATGGGTGCGGGTTCACGCCAATTGACGAGCTTAGGCTTTATCAATCCCTCCTTAGCCATCACCGAATTATCTGTGCCTAGTAGGTGCTTGAGTACGTACTCATGACCCTTACCACTCGAGGCGAGGAAGTTAGCCCTCCACATGAATAATACCCTTGGGAAGTTTTCCGGTGCGTCGGGATCCTCGACAGCGAACCTTATGTTACCCCTCGTAAGTCCTTCCTTTACGTACTTAATAACCTCCTCATCACTCCTTGCCCCAGCCTTGGTGGCTTCATCATAGAGTCTTATTGGATTGATGTTGAACTGTGGATAGAATGGTAACCACCCATTCTTGACCGCAATAACGTTATAGTCCACTGGATGCTCATACTCGGGGTTAACGGCAACCTTACCCATGCTTAGGTCCTCATACCTATATTGGTCACTGTGTATGTAGGACCATGACGTGGTGTTCTGGAGCCTTGGTGGTCTAACCCAATCCTGGGCGAAGGCTATGTGGGACCAGGAATCAAGGGGCCTAACCTTCTCTTGACCCACGTAGTGCGCCCAGCCACCTCCATTAACACCTATGGTTCCGAGCAGCATAAGCATTGTTATTATCGCTCTATAAATGAGGTCTGAGTGGTACCAATGGTTAATGCCTGAGCCTACGATGACCATAGACCTACCCCCAGTCAACTCAGCATTCCTAGCGAACTCCCTCGCAACCCTAATTGCAACCTTCCTATCAACACCCGTTATCATCTCCTGCCAAGCCGGCGTAAATGGCTTAGGATCATCATAACTTGATGGATAATCACCAGGTAAGCCCCTGTTGACACCTACATGGGCAAGCAGTAGGTCGTAGACAGTCGTGACCAGTAAGTCCTTATTACCAATACTCAATCTCTTAACGGGAACTCCCCTGATGATTGGTATTGGCCCCTTATCATCAAAAACGTAGGTCTGAACCAATACTATATCATCATGCATGCCCAATAATGTTAACGCAGGATCTATGGGTTTACCCGTTATTGAGTCCTCGAGCTTAAGGTTCCACCTACCCTCATTACTCCACCTAAATCCAATACTACCATTGGGGATAGCTAACTGCTTAGTATTTAAGTCAAGGACTACGGTCTTCCACTCCGCATTTGGTACATTCAGCCCTAAGTCTGAAGCCCTCAGAAACCTACCCGGTATGTAGGAATCTCCACTCCTCTCTAATACTACTAAGAACGGTAAGTCTGTATACCTCTTAACGTAGTTTATGAAGTAATCCACCTGCCTATCCACGTAGAACTCCCTCAATATGACGTGAATCATCGACATAGCCAAGGCAGCATCAGTGCCGGGCTTAGGCGCTATCCATAAGTCTGCGAATTTTGTAACGTCGGTATAATCCGTGGTCACAACGACCACCTTCGTACCTCTATACCTGGCCTCAGCTAGGAAGTGGGCGTCTGGGGTCCTCGTCATGGCTATGTTCGTGCCCCAGACAATTATGTACATTGAGTTGAACCAATCAGCACTCTCATGCACGTCAGTCTGCTCACCCCATACCTGTGGTGACGCGATTGGTAGGTCCGCATACCAATCATAAAAGCTTAGCATCACACCACCTATTAACTCAAGGAATCTCGACCCAGATGAGAAGCTTACCATGGACATTGCGGGTATTGGCGTGAAGCCAAATATTCTATCTGGCCCGTAGGTCCTTATTGTGTATATCAGCGCCGCCGATATTAATTCGAGGACCTCATCCCAGGAAGCCCTAACAAAGCCGCCCTTACCCCTAGCTGACTTATACCTACTGGCTAACCCTGGGTTTGTGACTATGTACTCCCAAGCCCTCACGGGATCCCCTGTCTTCGATATCGCCTCCCTCCATAGCCTCATGAGCTCACCCCTAACGTATGGATGCTTGATACGTAATGGGCTGTATATGTACCACGAGAATGACGCACCCCTCGGGCAGCCCCTCGGCTCGTACTCAGGCATGTTTGGTCCATTGGTTGGGTAATCAACCGCCTGATGCTCCCAAACCACTATACCATCCTTAACATAGACCCTCCAGCTACATGAACCTGTGCAGTTAACGCCGTGTGTCGACCTAACCACCTTATCATACTGCCAGCGATTCCTGTACAGGTCCTCCCAAGCCCTATCCGCATTATCCAACTCACTCCATCCATTGTTAAACCTCTCTCTGGGCAGGAAGTGCCTGAAGACCTCCTTAATGAAGTTGGCCTTAGGCATGGACAATCACCTCGGGCCTCCTGGCCCTTCTGTATATTATCCAAGCCCTCCTCAGATAGAATATTGGGTAGCTCCACACGTGGACTAACCTGGTGAATGGCCACACGAGGAATAGTATGTACGCGAAGATTATGTGGAGCTGGAACGTTATTGGCACGCCAACCATATAGTTGGAGTTGGGCTGTAGTATGAGGACAGACCTCAACCACGCGCCAATAGTTGACCTGTAGGGGAATGGGTGTACGAATATGTCGTATATCAGCGTGTTGTAGAGCCCGAGAGACATGATTATCAGTATTAGCACAAGCACGAGTATGTCAGTGACATCACTGGTCTTCCTAACCCTGGGTATGAGGAGCCTCCTCAGGAAGAGTATCCAGGCACCGAAATAAGCAACAAGTCCTGACACACCGCCCAGTACTATGGCGACCTTATGATACTCCTCACTAGCTATCCCCATGGCCTGGGTAACGCTGGGCGGCACGAGTAGACCCACTATGTGGCCAAGGATCACAATTAGTATGCCCCAGTGGAAGAGCTGAGAACCAATGTTCAACCAACGCTTCTCAAGCAATTCACTGGACTTTGATGTCCATGCATACTGGTCAACCGCATACCGATACACGTGACCCCCAATGAAGACCACAATGACTATGTAGGGAAGAGAGACCCAAAGAACCTCGTCAAGCGGCGTTACCATGACATCACCCTAATGTCCCTTATGCCTACGTTCGTAGGAATAAAGTATTATCCCGAAGATCACAGACAACGCGCCAAACACTGTATAGATAATGAACCCAAGTGCGTAACCCACGTGGCCGTAAATAGCAACGAAGGCCGCCATGGCAGGTGGTATCAACAATCCACCGGCTGAGCCCAGGCCACCGACCCAGCCAGTGGCACCACCCACGGCCTCTGGAACGTACTTAGGCACCAACTTAAACACAGCGGCGTTAGCTATGCCCATGCCGATGGCCATGATAATCGTCCCGATGGCACTGAGGGTAAAGGTATGGCTTAGCATCATGATTACGCTACCAACGACTAGGACTACGTATGAGACAATGGCCACCTTCTCACCACCCCACTTATCGCTGAACCAACCGCCTGGTACCCTCATCAGCGCCGTAAGGAGGGAGTAAACGATGCCGGTCATGAGACCGGCCATTGCAATACTCAGTGATAGGTAGTTAGTCCAATATGTTGGCAGCCACTCAGTGAGTGCCTCAAACCCACCAAAGGATATGAAGTACATTACGACTAAGAGCCATGTACGCCAAATCCTGGCAGACTCGCCTAGGCTCTTAACGGCTGAACCACTGGGTATTAACTCCTCACCAAGCTCCTTAGCCATGCCCACGGCATTATCACGGTTAACCCTCCTAACTAGCTGGAAGTAGTAGGCGTCGTAACCAATCACGGCGAATATCACGGTCATGACCACCAGGAATACCAACCACGCCGTGTACGCGCCAACCAATCCAAGGCTTGCCAACGCATACGGTAGTATGGCCGTGAATATTCCCGGCGCCGCATTACCAAACCCAGCAAAAGCACCCAACGCAAAGCCCTGGCGCTTTTGCGGGAACCAGTAGGACACGTAAGCTATTCCCGATGCAAATGTCGATATTCCCGTGCCAGCAACAGCACCAAAGAGCATTAGAAGTGCGTAATCCAGGACATGCGATGTTACGGCACCGGTCAATATCGCATGTAGGGTCAGGATTAACCCAATCATACCGACTACGGCAATGATTAACTGCGTCAGTATTATCCTCCTACCACCAACATTATCAACAAGTGCGCCAAAGGGTATTCTAAGTAGGGCGCCCGTTACCAACGGTATTGCAACCAGCCAGCCAACCTCAACAATATTTAAGTGAAGTAGCGGCGCCACGGTGTGGACCGTTATACCAAATAACGCAACTGCGGCAAACCCTGCAAAGAATGCTACAGTACCAGCTATAAGACCTGTCGTGGGGCTTCCACGAATGCCATACCTCTCTAGTATCTCCTTACGCCTAGGCATGCCCATATATGATTTTTCGACCTTTTATTTTTTTCCTAAAATAGGAAGAACCAAAATACTTTGATAAATACCGTGCATATTGATATGAATTTAAATAATTATAAAAATATATAAATCAATGCATAAATATGCATAATAATTCAATCACGACCTCGTTAAGGGCTCCTGTGACGTTTTTCGTAAGTGTGTGCGTGCATTGTCACGAAATTAAATTATTTAATTATCCTCCAGCTGTCTCACATCTGATTGCGTATGGTTATTAGGGTTAATACCGCGTACGTGATTGATAATTTAATTAAGGATCATGATGTTATCCTTGAGTCACTTAAAGTCCTTTATAAGATAGTGAATAGCGATAACCCTGACGCCAGGGACCTTGAGTTTTTAATAAGGTTCTTTGATGCATTTATTGATAAGTGCCATCATGCTAAGGAGGAGTACATATTGTTCCCATCATTGAACCTGAGGTTATTTCCATTTGAGGGTAGCCCCGTTTATGTCATGGTTACCGAGCACGGCATTGCCAGGTACTTGATAAGGATAAGCGAGGAACTACTCAGGATATGGATTGATAATAAGGATGAGGGTGCAAGGCAGGCATTAATAGATCACCTAAAGCTCCTTGCGGACCACCTTACACAGCATATTAGGAAGGAGAACGATGTGTTGTTCCCTGGGTCACTGGCATTGGATACGCTAGAGAGTTCGAGAACCGTTGAGGATATTGAGAATGAGACAGGGCATGAGAAGTGGGTTATGGAGATTAATGAGTTAAAGAAGAAGTACGGCATTACCTAAACAACCGTGAAAAAGCTCAATTTTTCGTGAAAAATATACTTAAAATTATTTAATTACACTACTTAACTTCACTTTTCTTAAGGTATTTCCATTAATTTCTAAAAATTTCTAATATTAATGTTTAGTCTCTTTGTAGTATTAATAACCTCCTTAGGCACCTCATAGATGCCAAATACCTACCCTACCTTAAATACTATCTATTCCACATTATTGTTCTAAATTTTGACTAAGTCAAATTTAATTAACGTAGCTCTGCAACTAATTCATACCCTATGGATGGACTCACAGACAAGGACATTGCCGTACTTATGCACCTGAAGAGGGCTAATGTGGATTATGGCAAGTCAATAGCCATTAACACGGGTATTCCGCTCGAGGAGGTGTTGCAGATTCTCGATAAGCTTGAGTCGATGGGCTTAATTGAGAGGGTCAGGGGTGGTAAGACGCTCAAGAGGAGTGTTGCTAAGTTTAAGCTTAGTAATGAGGTTCGTAAGCACCACGTCTATTACAGGCTCTCAAGGCGCGGTGAGTTACTGGTTAGGAGCCTTAGGAGAGGCGGCAAAGCCCAGGGAACCTAGCCGGAGTGCTGGATATTGGTTAGTGATGATATTATCTTTTTACCACCCTCGATTATTGTTGCAATGTCCTGTCTAACTATGTCGAGGTCCAGGTAACGACTCAGTGAACCCTCCCTATCAAGCCCACTATATTGGAATTCATGTAGGTCCAGGGCTAACTCCGTCAGTAACACCACGTCACTGCCGTATTTACGGCTTGGGAGTGTAGCCACCTTCTTCATGCGTATCGTGGGCATCGTGGCTATTACGTAATCGACAGCCTCAACCCTAACCCTCTCCTTAAGCCTAACGAAGCCCCTGAACTCACCTGCCAATTCGCTACGTGAGTTGGCGGCCAGGACTGCTAGGACAGCCTTCCAGCCCTGAAATGCCTTACCCGCGGCATTCCTGTACAGCCTATTCTTTAGGAATTCCTCCGCCAACTCAAGCTCGTAGAGTGCCTCTTTGGCCCTGGCCTCAATATACTTGTTAATGTCCTTCCAGGGATGAGCTACGTGTTCTTCCATCTTTAGCCTGAAAGCGCCTGGGCATGGCTATAAATGCCTTTATTCATGGTTACTAGCAAGGTTTATCTAATCCCGTGCTTTACTCAATCGATGGTTGAGTACGCGCTTAAGCCCATTGGCTATGTTGAGGTCGGCCTCCCAAGGCCTAATGAGCCGGATAGAGGTCGATACGCCACTAGGTATGACTTCATTGGCGTTGTTAGGGTTTATGATGAGTACGTGGATGGATTGCTGGGACTTGAGGAGTACTCCCACGTAATGCTCATTTACATATTCCATGAGCAGAGGGAGGTCAGACTCAGGGTTAGGCTGAAGGGAACGGATAAAGAGGTCGGCATATTTGCCACTAGATATCCGTTAAGGCCAAACCCCATTGGTCTATCGGTGCTGGAGCTCGTTAAGGTTGAACCACCCAGGCTGTGGTTGAGGGGTCTCGACGCCTGGACAGGGACTCCCATACTTGACATTAAGCCCTATGACTACTACGACGTTGTTAAGAAGCCGAGGGTTCCCAGGGAATTTGAGGAGGAGTGGGTGAGGAGCTATATTGAGAAGGGGTATGGTGAGAAGGTTCCATGGCTGGGCCCGTGTCCCTAATGCCCTAAGGGTTGTTAATCCCGTAAGTACTACCTTATCGATGGGCCATGTACGGATCAATGCCAAGGTCAGTAATGCCGACTTGAGTAGGGTTATTGAGGTTGATAGGTCTAGGGCGTGGGTTGAGATTGAGGGTAGGGGTGAGATTGTGCCTGTGCTTGTGTCGGGCATAATCGATAAGGTCTTGATCGGCGTAACCACGCTCGAGGTTCTCGAGCTTGAGGTTGACCCAGTGACTGGTAAATTGAGGGAACGTACACCACTGCTTTATTAACCCTGATGTGCTAAGATACCGTGGTTTTAAAGGTATTCCTTGAGGCTCATAGGAGCGATTGCAGGGTTCAAAACGCACTCAAGGCGCTTAATCTAGACTTTAGCATAGCCAGGGTCAATGTGGGTGATGAGGTATCAACGCACTTAGTTAAGTTGGGTAAGCCCGTGAATAGGGACTTACTTAATTACCTGAGGAGGAGTGGGCTTAGGATTAACGTGATTGATGAGGAGACCCTGTGGGTCTCAGCGCCGAGTTGTAGCGCCTGTAGGGCGTTAAGTAGGGCTGGGCTTCTTGTGGAGGGTGGTAAGCCGGGTAATGAGGACTCCATTGTTTATACTGTGCTCTCACCAGGCATTAAGCGGTTAAGGATGAGTATTAGGCAGTTGAGGTCTAGCGGTGTTAAGGTGAGGGTTCTTGACATGGAGCAATTGCCCATGCCGAGTCCCACGGAAAGGCAGTTGGAGGTCCTACTCCTTGCGTATAAGATGGGGTATTTCGATAGGGAGGTTAACCTTAAGGAATTGGCTAAGCAGCTTGGCTTGTCAATATCTACGGTTAGTGAGTTACTTAGGAAGACTCTTAAGAAGGTTGTGACGCACTATTTTGAGGAGATCGGCATTACCATTGATGAGGATAGACCTAAATAACCTCGTAATCAAACCCATACCTAACCTTTAAGTACTCGGCGAGTGCCACGGCATTATTACGTAACTTATCCCTAGTGGCATAAAGTAGGGTTACGGCACCATTACCACGTATTATACTTAATAATTTGCTTAAATCGTTAATATTTCTATCAAGCTCACTCCAATACTTAAGCCTAAACTCATCCCATTTGGCAGGGTCATGGTTAAACCAACGCCTCAACTCGTCACTCGGCGCTAAATCCCTTAACCACACGTCTATCCTAGCCCTCTCACGACTTAAGCCCCTGGGCCATAACCTATCAACAAGTACTCTAACGCCATCGCTGAGGTCGGGCTCATCATAAACACGTTTAACCTTAATTCTCATCATTAGTACTATAAGATTCATTATGGTACTTATTAATAGTAAATCAAAGTATTTCTATGATGATCATGGAAAACCAGTTTTAATTTTTAATTAATTAAGAACTAAGGACGATAGTACTAGGACCTGCTCACACCCAAGGCTTCAAGTAATGGTTTGCCCAATGCCTTCCTAAATCTAAGGAGCATTCCAAATATAACTATGGCGAAGCCGAGCGCTGCGACTAAGTCGCCAATCATCCTAAGCCAAACGAATTCATCAACTAATGGCAACTCCCAGAAGCCAGGATGACCACTTGGTGTTATTATAGTCTTTATGAACCAATAGCCGTACTTAAGCTCATACATGAACTGTAGCACGCCTAGGGGTACTAATGATAGCAATGCCTGGAGGTAGAAGCCAACACCTATGATAATGGCTGCCCACCTCATGTACTTAAGATCCCTATCACTAAAGCCACCAGATAATGCGAATGCAACCACCCACATCATTATGCTGGGTAAGCCGTAAGCCAGTGGGAAGGCTAAGTGGGCGTGTGCCATTGTGGTTTGTGCGTCATGTAGGAAGTAATTGAGTAGGGGTAGGTTTATGAGGCCGGCGCCAAACGCCACAACGCCTATACCACCGCCAATACCCGCGACTAGGGCATAGGTTACAATGGTCTTTTGAAGCTCAGTCCTAATTTCGCCCCTACGCCACAGCAATATTACATAAATTATTACAAAACCCAGCGGTATTGCCTCGAGGGTGCTCATGACGGCCCCCACATACATCCAGAAGGTGGGTAAACCATTGAAGTAGTAGTGGTGCGCGGTCCCGATCATGCCGGTGATTATTTCCAGGGTGGCGTCCATACCCGCGACTACGGTGCCCAACTTAGGCGGTATTAAGCCGGCTACGACGAGGAGCACGACTGTGACTGTAACCACTATGGGCGGCCAAAAGCCTTCGACAAACGCATGTATTGTCATCCACCTGAAGTACTCATCCACTTGGAAGTCAGGCCAGGGTTGTATGATTGGCAGTGCGCCTATGAAGGCGCCGGCCGCCGTACCTGCTATGGCTATTGATAGTATCTTTGCGAAGGGCTTCAATGATTCAGGCGCTGTTCTTGATGCCCTACTCCATAGGTATGATACGTAGCCCAGTATCGCCGTTATTAGTATTAGCCATAAAGTGCCCTGGGTCGTAACATCTCTCCCCTGAGCCCCTATTATGAACCACCAAGGCGCTGGTATTAACTGGAGGTAGCTCGCCCATATACCGAGCAACGTGCCGATTGAGACCAATACCCCAATGACCAGCACCGTGAGTACTTGTCTCCTACTCACACTTAGTCCGAAGTATGGGAATACGAAGAAGGAAAAGGCAATCCAGGTTACTGCAATCCAAAGTACGGCAAGAGTATAATGAAGCGCCCTACTGACGTTGAAGGGTAGTATTGGTATGAGGTTTATGCCGTATAATGATGTGTCTACGTATAAATGCATTGTATAGGCGCCGAGAAGCCCCTGAATCCCGAGGGCTATTCCAGCAAGTAGGAAGGCGATTAAAGTGAGTCTTTGCGCATCGTTGGGCGATGGCAATTGTATGCTTAACCTCGGCTCATTCCAATAATCCATTAGCTTGAGTACTACGTAGCCCGCCATGGGCATTACAGTGAGCATTATTGTAAATAACGTGATCCAGGAGGCGTAGGTAACATTGGCCGTAGGCTCAATTAGGCCCGGCATATATGGGAAACCGTTGGTATAACCCTGCATTGCAATCATGAAGCTCCACGTGAAGTAGGCGACTAAATCCTTGACAACGGTCTCATTAGTTATTAGGTCGGGCTTCAACCTAAACTGCTCAGATGCAGGTCCAAGCATCCAGGAGTAGAACTTGACGGCATTGTAGAATCCCTGGGCGAACTCATCACTAACAACGATTACATCGCCCTTAGGCGTTGGGTCCGCCTTAATTGGCATTAAATCCTGCCTTATGATGGCCATGGCACTTGCATTGTCCTGAGGCACGGCGTCAAAGCCCAGGTAATGCGCGGCGGTATCCTCGTAAATCCTCAGGGTGTATGATGTGAAGTCAATACCGAAGTAACTCCCCATGCCTAGTATTGATCCGTAATCCATAAGCCCATACTTCTGGAAGTAGTACTTGCCCATGACCACATCATTGTAAGTAAATAATACAGTACCATTCTCAGTAACCACGGCTGCGGGTATTGGCGGTAAATGCGTGAACGTATACCACGCCATAATGCCGTAAGCCACGTAGACGAGTATCGTAACCATAAGCACGACCCGAGGCCATACTGAGTTACGCCCGGCCATGGTGATCAATATTTACTCACGTTTTAGTTATTAATATCGTAACAACCCAAATAGTTTGACGGTACATAATGATCATTAATGTTTAGATTTATATTTAACATTATTCAAATATATACATTTAAATAATAAGTGCTTAATCGAAAGTATGGCTCATTTAATTGATTAGAGTTAATGATAAGGCTTTTATTGAGGGATGGCATTACCTTAGATATAAGTTCATGTTGCCTGGGCAACTTGGTAAGCCTCGGAAGGATCTACGGGCATACATTGAGGCCAGGAGAGCTGAGGCTTCGGCTGAGGTTAGGTTAGCATTAAGGCTGTTGGTTGAGGGTTACACCAGGAACGCCGCCGGTAAGGCGTTTCAGGCATTTAAATCATTGCTTGCCGCATTGGCCGGTGAGAGGAGGGAGGAGCTTCGCAATAGTATTAAGAATGTTGATAAGGTAATAGCCTACATGCCCACCTCCATGATTCGCGATGTGGGTAAGTTACTTGGCCTTGAGAAAGAGTCCCTGCTTGCGTTGGCGCTTCATCAGTATCAATATAATGGTGTTGATCCCGAGGGTATCATGAGCATATATACGTCAAGGGACGCCGCAATGAAGGACATATGCAACTTACTGGATAGTGTGGTTAGGGTTCTGGGGGATGAACCATTAAAGCAGGAATTAAGTAACGTGTGTGGGTCCTTTCAAGGATAGTTTTAATTTTTAATTTTAAATGTTAGGACCTCGCACCTAACTAACCATTGGAACCTCCTCAGGCGCAACTTCGTCCGGCATGAACCTATTAGTTAGTACGTGGCCCCTCCTCAAATGCTCGAGAGCCTCCTCAAGGTCAAAGATTGGGTGCTTACAATCAATACAGTAAACCCAGCCAAATGTTGACAATGCCTCCCTCAACCGATTCTCGGCATCCTTCGAGAAGCGACTATGCTTAGCACCCTCCTCCTTAGTGACTATGCGATCCTTAAGGTAGCCAAACCACATATGAATGGCATGGGGTATGAATTCCTCCTCACCCTCGCTCATTAACTTCCTATAGTTTGAGGGTGTGTTTAAGTTTTTATTAAGAAGTTTTTCAATATTTTATGAATTTTCTCATAAACTATTCTGAATTATTACCTAATTAATAGAATATTACTCATTAAGTTATGAGTATTTATGTTAATAGTTCTTAAATTATCTATGTCAATTTAAAATAATTAATAATTAACAACTGTATTCTAACTGGTGACTGAAGGACGCTTTTTATACCGGGTGTTGATGGTTCCTTGATAAGTATGATATGCGTGGTGGGTGATGCCGTATGAATGAGTTGAGGTACGTAATCGGTGGTCCTCAGGGTGGTGGTTTGGAGACTACGTCTGAGATACTTTCATGGGCCTTTGCTAGGTCTGGCTATGGCATTATTTCTGATAGGGAGTACTTCTCGAATATTAAGGGCAGGCATAGTTATGTCCACGCCACAGTCTCAGCCACAGAGTTGCCTAAGCACCTTACTTACCCGGTCGATATTGTGGCTGCCATGGATGCAGAGACAGTGTTCACGCACTTTAATGATCTTAGGGATGGTGGTTACTTAATCTATAATAGTGATGACGACTCCGTTAATTACGCGAGCATACCCAGTATGGAGAGGGAGTTGAAGGATAGGTTAAGCGAGCAGTTTAAGGAGCTTGGTCTTGATGGTACGGTTAAGTCCGTGATTAAGTACCTACAGAGTAATAAGAAGACACGCGTGGTCGCCCTGAGCTTTAAGGAATTACTCATGGAGATACAGAAGCGTGAAGGCATTGTTCCATCCCAAGCATCTAGGTACATAAGCACGATACTCGTTGGCGCCGTGGCGGCGATAACGGACATCAGTGAGGAAAGCCTTGATTATAGCCTTAGGAGGAGGTTCACGAGGGAGGATGTTTATAGGCATAATAGGGTTATGGCGGAGATAGTAATTGACCTAGTCAAGAGCCAATTCGGTTCGGAGCTTAAGCTTGACCCTCCGAAAATAGGCGTCAAGAGTATCCTCGTGGCCAGCGGTAATGATGCGATAGCGATGGCTAAGGTCGTGGCTGGGGTTAGGTTCCAGGCATACTACCCAATAACGCCGGCCGCTGACGAGAGCTTCACGCTTGAGGAGTACGAGACGCTGGGTGGTGAGGGTTCAATAATCGTCTTCCAAACCGAGGATGAGCTTGCCGCGATCAATGCGGCCATAGGCGCTGCCTTAACGGGTGTCAGGAGCTCGGTGGCGACGAGTGGTCCAGGCTTTGACTTGATGGTTGAGGGTCTCGGGTGGGCAGGCCATAATGAGGTTCCTGTTGTGGTCACGTACTATCAAAGGGGTGGACCAAGCACTGGGCAGCCGACCAGGGGTGGTCAAAGTGACTTATTGTCATCGGTATTTGCCTCTCACGGTGAATACCCGAGGATTGTACTTGCAAGTGGTGATCATGAGGAGGCATTTTACGATGCAATTGATGCGTTTAATTATGCAGAGACGTACCAGGTACCCGTCATACACCTTGTCGATAAGTTCCTAGCTAACACGATAGCCACAATACCAATGCCGAACCTAGATAATGTGAGGATAACCAGGGGTGTGCTGGCGCCAAAGGGCCTTAAGGAGTACAAGAGGTTTGATCTATCAAGCCCCATATCACCGAGGGCATTTTTAGGTGAGTATGTGATGTGGTATACAGGCGATGAACATGATGAGTATGGGCACATTAATGAGGACCCAGTCAATAGAGTTAGGATGATGAATAAGAGGATGAGTAAGCTCGATATAATAGATAGGGAGATACCCGAGGAGAGAAGGTACGCCTACTTTGGCCCTGAGAGACCAGACGTGCTACTGGTTGGTTGGGGCTTTGTGAAGGGTACCGCTGTGAAGGCTATTGAGGAACTTAATGAGGAGGGGGTAAGGGTGGGTTATTATCATATTAGGATGTTCATACCATTCCCAAGAAACTCACTAACAAAGTTTGCCAACGAGGTTGGGGCTGGCAACCTGGTGGCTGTGGAGCATAATTACATGGCCCAGGCAGCGAAGTTGGTGGCTATGAATACCGGCGTCATGATTAACAAGTCAATAGTTAAATACACAGGGAGGCCCATGTACGTTCATGAGCTCGTGAATGCCGTTAAAAACGTGTTAAGGGGTAGTACGAGGGAGGTGGTGAGCTATGGAGCGTAAGATAAAGCTTACAATAAATGATTACAAGACCAACGTATGGGTTGATTGGTGCCCAGGATGTGGTAACTACGGAATACTCTCAGCCATGTACCAAGCCTTCGCCGACCTACAGCTCGAGCCTGAGAAGACCGTGGTTGTCTCCGGGATTGGTTGCTCGGGCAAGACGCCACACTTCATAAATGTGACCGGCGTTCACACGCTGCATGGTAGGGCGCTGCCGTACGCTGAGGGGATAAAGCTTGCCAATCCCGACCTAACCGTGGTGGTTAATGTTGGTGATGGTGACTTACTCGGTATTGGGGCGGCACACTTCGTGGCTTTGGGTAGGAGGAATGTGGATCTAGTCGTTATAATGCATGATAATACCGTCTACGGCTTAACTAAAGGTCAAGCAAGCCCAACGCTGGCTAGGAACCTGCAGCCCAAGGCACTTCCTAAGCCTAACATACAGGATGCGGTCAACCCAATAGGCCTTGCGATTGCCGCTGGCTACACCTTCATTGCCAGGGGCTATGCCGCGAGGGTTCAGCATCTTAAGGAGTTGATAAAGAAGGCAATACTCCATAAGGGCGCCGCATTCATTGATGTGTTGCAGCCATGCGTTACCTACGACAATATACACACGTATGATTACTACAATAAGAGGGTTTATGACCTGCAGGAGAAGGGTTGGGACCCAGTGGTTAAGAGTCCCGAGGAGCTACCGCAGAAGGCTGCGCAGGCGTTGGTTAAGTCGTATGAGGGTGATGGTAGGATACCAATTGGCATATTCCTAATCAACCCGAATGTACCTACGTTCGAGGAGAGATACGCGCAGAGACTGCCAAGTTACCTAAAGGTGCCGCCGGCTAGGGAGCCCATTGAGGTTGGTGGTAAGCCCGTGATAACCACGGAGAAGTTTAAGGACTTATTCAGGAAGTACGTGATAGAGCTTAAGTAGGGAGTCATCTCTACCTTCTCCTTCTAAAAATGGTGTCCGCAATCTTTATATTTAACCAACTGTGTTATTGACGTAATGTCATTATACTATGATTTAGTACCAACGGGAATCCCAGGGCTTGATGAGGCGCTTGGTGGCGGATTAATTAGGGGTAGGACGTACCTAATCAGTGGTGAGACAGGCACGGGCAAGACCCTACTATCACTATCATTCCTAATAAACGGTATCTACAAATACGGCGAGCCTGGTATCTACGTATCCGTTGATGAGACGTACGACCAATTAATGAACGGTGTTAGGAGGTTTGGTTGGGACCTTGAGGCACTTAGGGAGCAGGGTTACCTGGAGGTCCTCATACCCGAGATGGATATTATCGAGAAGATTAGGGAGAAGGATCCAATAACAATAGCCAAGTCCCTGGTATACACAATAGCTGATTACGCAAAGTCCCTAGATGCTCAGAGACTTGTCATAGACCCAATAGCGCCGTTGGTAACACTTGAGAAAGATGTTCAAGTTCTTAGGGAGTACATTAGGGCGTTAGTTATGGGTATTGAGAGGGAGGTTGGTGTTACAACGATAATAACCACGGAAATACCAACGGGAGCCAGGGTAATCTCTAGGTATGGAGTTGAGGAATTCCTGGCAGCTGGAGTATTCGTAATGGGACTAGCCCAAACAACCGAGGGTGACTTCAAGAGGTACTTATTCATTAGGAAAATGAGGTGGCAAGCTGTCCAACCGACAATACTGGAGGTTGAGATACAGCCAAAGATAGGCGTTGTCGTTAAAGGACCACTTAAGGACGTCCATATACCATTCTATGCATTAATGATGTAATTCAATATTGTTTTCAATTAATAATTTACGGAGTACTTCACGGGAAGATTTTAGTAATGATTATGCAACATGTATGTATATACTTATTTATTTAACATTTTTAATTTTAAATTAATGAAGGCGCTGGTTTGGACTGCGATTAAGAGAATGGAGGTTAAGGATGTTGAGAAGCCTAAGCCTAGCCTGGGCTGGGTTCTTCTTAGGGTAAGGTATACCGGCATATGCGGTTCCGATGTATCTGGTTTTCTGGGGCTGAATGAATTGCGTAAACCACCGTTAATAATGGGTCATGAGTTCACGGGAGTTGTTGAAGAGGTGGGTCCTAATGTTCCTAAGGATATAATTGGTAGGTTGTTTGCCGTGAATCCAATCGTTGGTTGCGGACATTGCAGGTACTGTAAAATGGGCCTTAAGAATCTATGTATTGAAAGGAAGATAATCGGCATTGATTACCCAGGTGCGTATGCGGAATACGTATTAGCGCCATACGACAATCTATACCCGGTTAGTGATCCTGTTAGAGGTGCGTTGGCTGAGCCATTGGCAACGTCATTAAGGGCCGTTAGGTTATCAAACGCATCCCTTGGAGACTCCGTCTTAGTTCTTGGGGCTGGGCCCGTCGGCGCCTTTGCAATAAAGCTCTTATCAGCCAGTGGTATTAGGGATCTAACGGTCGTTGAAATTAATAAGAATAGGCTTGAATGGGCCCGTAGGTTTGGAGCCACAAGACTTATTGAGAAGAGCGGCGATGAGGCGTTAAAGGAGATTAAGGAATTATATCCTGAGGGTGTGGATGTAGTTATTGATGCTGTCGGTTCTGAAAGTACGAGACGATTAGCGATAAACGCAGTACGAAGAGGCGGTAGAATAATCTTCGTCGGTTTACATGATAATGAGGTTAAAATACCAGGTAACGTAATTGTCAGGAATGAAATTGAGATAAAGGGCTCCTTCTCATATACAGATGAAGACTTTAGGAGATCAGTAAATCTATTAGAGCAGGGACTCCTCGATCCACGTGAGGGTTGGGTTGATATTAGACCACTTGAACGCGGTCAAGAATCCTTCGAGGAATTAACAGGAACGTACACAAGGTACGTTAAAATAATGCTCACACCAGGTGAGTAATATGAATAATGAGGCTGAAATTATAAAGATCAAGGACGTCAGAGCTTACGTAGTTAAAGGTGGAGGTGCTGACTATCATGATCAATCACCGAATCACTGGATCCTCGGCTACATAGCAACACCAATATCGATATACCCAGAATATAGGGCAAGTAGAGCATCGTGGGGTTTAAACGTACTTGGCTCGTTAATTGTTGAAGTTGAGGATTCGAGAGGTGAGGTTGGCTTTGGCGTGAGCACCGGTGGTTATCCAGCTGCTTGGATAGTGGAGAACCATTTAAAGAGGTTCGTCGTTGGTAAGTATGTAGGTGAAATGGAGAAAACCTGGGATCAGATGTTTAAGGCCACGATATTCTATGGCAGGAGAGGGCTCGTCATGAATGCGATATCTGCGGTTGACCTTGCCCTATGGGATTTAGCGGGAAAAGTTAGGGGTCTGCCCGTTTACGACCTACTCGGCGGTCCCGTCAGAGATGAGATAGTGTTCTACGCAACCGGCCCTAGACCCGATATTGCAAAGAAGAAGGGCTTCATAGGTGGTAAGTTACCACTTAAGCATGGACCTGCCGATGGTATAGAGGGATTGAAGGAGAACGTGAGGATATTCAAGGAATGGAGGGAGCAACTTGGTGATGATTTCCTGCTTATGTATGATTGTTGGATGAGTTTAGACTTGCCATATGCTATGAGACTTGTAAGCGAGTTGAAGCCGTACGGTCTTTATTGGATTGAAGAACCGTTTATACCAGATGATTATTGGTCATACGGTGCCCTCGCTCAGATATTACCACCAACTTTACTAGCCAGCGGTGAACATGAATCAACACTTCACGGCTTTAGAATGCTTCTCGAGGCCGGTAAAGTAAATGTTATTCAACCAGACATAACCTGGGTCGGCGGCATAACGCCAATGATAAAAATATCAGCCCTCGCAGAGGCATACGGCGCGTATGTGATACCCCACGGTTCAAGCGTGTACGGCTATCACTTCATAATAACTAGGGTTAATAGCCCATTTGCTGAGTACCTCGTTGTATCTCCAGACGCTACAGAAATAATTCCCCAATTTAGTCCATTATTACTTAACGAACCAACCCCAGAAAATGGACGAATTAAGCTTAGTAGGAAGCCTGGCTTTGGAGTTGAGCTTAATAGAAAGATTGAGTTGGTAAGGGTAAAATAATCCATTGATTTTATTAGGTGTTTCATTGGTTTTTAAATAATCCATTGTTTGTATCTACTTACGTTTTCTGGATCATAGGCAGGTATTATATACTTACTAATGCCCCTAAGATATTCGTAGGCATTCAGGCATTCGTAAATGTCCTCAGCGATCCCAATGGGAACGTTCTCAGTTATGTTCCTCATTGTGAAGGCAGCATCTGTGTAGCTAACGATTCCATCCTTCGTCTCGAGTATTATAGCCATGGAACTCCTATGGTGACACCCAGTCCACTTAACCCTAACTCCAGGAACCACAACATCTTCATCATTTAGAAGTACAATCCTATCCCAAGCCTCCTCGAACAAGTACTCCCTAACATACCTGGGTAGATAAATGTCCCTGTTAAGGAAGGGAGATGGCCTTGGATTAACCACATCCTCAAACCAACCTCTCCTCGAGAAGTATATCTTCGCCTTCTTAAACAGGTCTATGTTACCCACGGTGTAATCCTGCACAGGCGTTATCACGACATGAGCAATATCGTCTGGCCTCAGATTTAACCTCCTAAGAACATTCTCAATCTTTTCATCCTCACTGACTGTAAAGCGACATCTATCACTGCCAGCCCATTCTCTGAGGAACTTATTCCTAAGGGTTAAATCCCTAACAAGGCCAGTACCAACTAGGACATATCCATCGTCAGTGTTAATAATCAATGAATAGAAAGAAAGTCTAACCCACCTATCGAACCACTGCATCCAATAAACCTCGGGCCCTGGAACCTCACCATGGTCTCCAACTTTAGCGAGCCAAAATCGCTTTACGCCCATGTCGGTCACCTACGGTGTTATTACAAATCTACCTAGTACTTTACCCTCCGCTAGCCTATTTAAAGCGTTGTTAATGGCATTCTCTTCGAGAGGCACCTTCTCTATGTAAGACCTTATTCCATGTTCCTTCACGAATTTAACCATCTCCTCCATCTCACTTATGGAGCCATAATTACTACCAATAACTATATATTGCCAAACTGTAGTTTCAAACACAGGTATCGGATAGGACTTACCCTCCATACCGACTAGTATAACGGCGCCGCCTGGTTCCAATAAGGGAATCATTTTTGCGGATTCATCATTGCCCACAAAGTCGAGCATTACGGCTACACCGTCCGGATTCAAATCCCTGATCACTTTATTAACTTCACTTGGATGTACTGCGTAGTGAGCTCCTAATTCCATGGCCCATTTAAGTTTATTATCACTTCTAGAAACTGCTATTATTTTTACATAAGGTGCTAAGTGCTTAAGGTATTGAATAGCGTACGACGCTAATCCACCAACGCCGTAGACAATAACCAGCGAGTCCGGTCTTAAATAAGGCAATGCCTTTTTAACAGCCGAGTATGAAGTTAAACCTGCATCAGCTAATGGTGCGGCCTCTACCGGGTCAATATCTATCTTAACTAAGTATCTATAATTAGGTACATATAGATACTCTGCATAGCCGCCATAATAATACGATTGGCCTGGAATAGCATGACCTCTACATTGCATACATTTATCAACACGGCAATACTTACAATTCAAGTCTGCCCATATCGCGTAAACAAGGACCTTATCACCAGGATTTAACCCCTTAACTCTTTTACCAACGGCCTCAACAACACCCGCATTTTCATGACCGAGAACAAAAGGCGTTTTAAATCCCTCTCTAGGCTCCTCACCTCTCCATAATCTTACGTCTGTCTTACACATACCAGCACCTACTATTCTAACGAGTACCGATTCATCATCACCGGGTTCAGGAATATCTACGTACCCCAACCTTAATGGTTTGCTGAACTCCTGAAGTATTGCTGCTTTCACCTTCACAATACTTAATGATATAAAGTATCTTATAAATCATGACTGCAACATGTTAGATTTAAACAGATTAAGAAAATCAATTTTAATTTAAAATAAAGTTTATTTTAAATTTATTAAATTAATTACGGAATCTTGCCTCCATAAAAGTCCCTTAAAACCTCCTCTAATGATTTACCCTGCGATTTGGGTCCATATAGATAACCTATTATTATGTTTAATATGAAGAATGTTGTGGCCACTGCCGCAATGGCTTTATATCCAATTACGGCTATTAAAGTTGGTACTATTAAGCTCCATACACCTAGGGCAAATCTCATCCAGGACCATGCAAAGCCCTGGGCGCTGTTCCTTATTTCAGTTGGGAATAATTCGGTCGACCAAACCCTTGTCTGTGGCCAAAGCCACATACCATGTCCAAATCCGAACCCTATTACGTTAAGTAATGCGACCCATAATATACTAAATGGTAAGAATATGGGCACTGCAAATGATATGGCGCATATGGCGGCAGCCACCGCATACATCACGTTCCTATTTAGCTTATCGGATAATTGCATATAAACTGCTACTACACCTATTATTGCTGTGATGAACCACAGTATGTCGCCTACATAAGCCATCGTGGTTGTTGTGAATCCAATATCCTTAAAGAAGTAGGGTAGGAAGAATCCAAAGGTTCCTGCGGGCACGCCCCAGAATATATAAATTGGTATTATGAAAGCTAATCCTTTCTTATACTTAAAGATATCACTCCATTTATATTTATACTGAGATTGTGCGCCTTGAGATGCGCTTGTCTGCTGAGTTGCCTGTTCACCAAGCTGTTTTAATGCTTCCTGAACTACGTTCGTCTTTCCAGCCACTAACCCCCACCTAGGTGACTCGATTAAGCCTCTTCTGAGGATCCATGTTATTATTGCAACGGCAGCCAATACACCGAACACAGCCCTAAAGGTTAATGCTCCATAGGGCTCAAAAGCTATACCAAGTAGAAGCATCACTATGGGTCCTATGTACCAAAAGAGGTTAGTAAATGCCATTAAGAATCCTCTTTTATATTTTGGTGCATATTCCGCTATTAATGACCAGGATGTAGGTACATCGAGACCAACAGCAATGCCAACAATTATATATCCTACTAAGAGCATAATATAATTAACGGCTGCGGCCATTATTAAAGCGCCTATGAAGTATGCAAGTAAATCATACATATAGATTGTTTTTCTTCCATACCTATCACCAAGTGGTCCCGCAATTATCGCCCCAACAAATGCAGCAAATGCGTTGGGACTAAATGCGGCGATGATGCCCAGCAAGAGAGATGTTAAATGGAACGTTGAAATCCAATATATGGTGGACACAGCGCCAGCGACTATTGAACCAGCATCTAGGAAATCACCCATCGCCGCTAAAACGGTCCACCTATAGTGAGCTAAGGTTAGTCTTGCCTCATCAAACCTCCTTATTACATCCCACGAGCTCATACGGCATTAATAATATATTTTTATAGATATAAAGTAGCTATGCAACATGTTGTATAACAGTTCTAGAAGTTTACATAAAATAAGGAAAAGAAAAAGTTTATAATAAAATCAATGGGCTAGAGTGCTGTGAGAAATATTAATTACAATATAACTTTACTAGATTTAACTTATGTTCATGAGGTTGACTGGACCGCAAGTATTACCGATTTTGATTGGGTTTATAGGGTTACTCAGGCTGGTTTTGATTACTCTAAGGGTGAGGTTATTGAGGTTGCAACATTAAGGGTTAATCGTAAGGATGATTTAAGGTATGTTTTTAGTTCATTACGTAAGCATGGTATTGACATGGTATATTTTATGGGTGTAAATCCTGGTTATCCTAAGTATGTTAAGGTTATTGTTAAGGGTAGTATTGACTTATCCACACGCTTCCTAGCTCAGGAACTTGGCCTCCTTGAGGTTTATGCCTACTACGTTAATGGTATTGAGCATTGGGGCTTCCTGGCCCTTAATCGTGAATCACTTGACCAATTCCTTAAGGAGATCACGAATTACGGTAAGATTTTAAGTAATAATATTAGGGTTTTAAAGATCGAGGATTTAATTACGGCGAATGCATCAAGGCTTGATGTATTCTTAAATTCAAGTGAGTATAAGGTGCTTAGGCACGCTTTTGAACGTGGCTTCTTTAATATTCCACGATCAATAAGTATGGACGAATTGTCTAAAGAACTTGGTCTTTCGAAATCCACGATAGATCGTTATTTACGATCATCACTAAATAAGATCCTCAGAATTATAGTAAGGAACGAAAATTAATAAGAAATCATTTATTGCGCTTGCCTTCAATAAATTCTATAAGCCATTGATAAGCCACGTCAGGTGGTGCATGCACTGGTGGGTTCTTGAAGGCCCATGCCGATAGACTGATGAGTGGCCCACCAATCTCCCTATCCATTGCCAGCTTCACTACCCTGACTATGTCGATCATGACGCCGGCATTGTTGAATGGGTCATAGACCTCGAGATCAACCCTAATCCTAATTGGTACGTTTGCGAATCCACGGGCCTCAATGAGCATGTGCGCAATCTTCCTACTGCCAAGAAACCTTATGTAGGCCACCGGCGATATGTATGCGTCGAAATCCTCACCCTCAGCCATCCTCTTAACAGCCTCGGTCTTAGTCCTCTCCTTCTGACCCTTCCTATACATTAGATTTAGGAAGTCTGGCGTGCCACCAACATTTAGTTGGTACGTGCCCTCGATCTTAACACCCCTCAACGCCAACAGCCTAATTATGGTCTTGTGAAGGACAGTGGCGCCTAGTTGATTCTGAACATCATCGCCAGCCAGCGGCAACTTAGCTTTCTCAAACTTCTCCTGCCACTCCTTCGACGTTGCTATTACCGACGGCATGGCATTCACGAAGGCAGTCCCGCTCCTCAATGCCGCCTCAGCATAGGCCTCACTAGCCCTTTGGGCTCCCGTTGGTAGGTAATTAATGAGAATATGCGCATTCGTGCTCTCTAACTCCCTAATGACATCCTCTATGGAACCCTCTGTAATTGGTATGAAAGTATTTCTTAACTGCTCGGCTATGCCATCAAGTAATGGACCAGCCCTCACAATAACGCCTAACTTACCAACATCAATTACCTTAAGTGCGTTGTTGGGCTCCGTGAATATTGCCTCACCGAGATCCTTACCAACCTTACGTGAGTCAACGTCAAAGGCTGCGACAACCCTTATGTCCCTTGGTTCATACGGTCCGATACGTTGAAATGCGAGCCCGACAGGTTCAGGTTCAATCTCGCAGTATTTAAGTCCCTGTATAAAGGCTGAGGCTGTATTACCGACGCCGGCTATTGCCACGTTAATGCTTGACTTCATTATGCACGCAATATTAACAGCTATTAATAAAGATTTCTCCCGATCAGTTCACTTACCCTTTAACACCGCACCCAGTATTAGGAGTATTACACCAACTATTACAAGGCCTATACTAACGATAGATGATTGTATGAAGGGCGCAAGCGTATCAGCATTGATCGTGCCGTATGTGTAATAAACCATCACATTCTCACTATAATTATTCACTATTGACAACATGCCTGGGCTTGTCTCGGGTACGTATACGATCACGTATTGCCCATCAACACCCCTCGACGCTAATCGACCTGGTACTGACGTGACCACCTGTAATGGTTTTCCTAAGGTATCATTATAGATAATCATTACTGCGATACCATTTTCTGGAACGGTGATCGTTATTGATGAGTTGGGTGAGACCAAGGTCTCATTACGTACCCCAGTAACTAGGGCCTCAACATCACTTGCTATTCCTGAGCTTAGGTAAATACCTATGAAGAATATGGCAATCCCAAGTACTATTAATACGCCACCCGTTATTAATAATTCCTTCCTCATTATCTCAATGCTGGGATGAATTATTTAATAAGTAATTCTCACTCTAATGGTTTAGGATTGGGCATGTTCGTGGCCATTGAGGGCATAGACGGTGTTGGTAAGTCAACGGTAATATCCATGTTAAGGAGGAAACTGGAGGAGAGTGGTTACAGGGTGTATACTACGGCTGAGCCCAGTCAGTCACCCATTGGCAGGTTAATAAGGGATTGGCTCCTCAAGCCTGGTTCAAATGTGGCACACCCATCAATATTCGCACTTCTCTTTACAGCTGATAGGGTTCAGCATTATTATGGTGAGGTTAAGCCTATGCTCGATAGTGGTTACTTAGTCATTACTGAGCGTTACATGGAGTCAACACTGGCGTATCAAGGCGCAATGGGACTGCAGCAGGAGTGGTTAATGGAGCTTCATAGGTTTGTGCCTAAGCCGGACCTAACAATAATTCTTGATGCGCCCGTCGATATCGTGATCAGTAGGTTACGTAGTAGGCGTGAGCTTGAGGTTTTTGAGGTCAATAGGGAGTTCCTCATTAAGGTTAGGGAGATCTTGCTGAGGCGGGCATTGATGAATAACTACCCAGTGGTTAATGCCAATAGGGACCTGGGCGCCGTCGTTGATGATGTTTACGGGTTAATAATTAATGCATTGAGGAGGGTAGTTTAAATAGGCGTAATGTGGTAATGCCTTGTTATGTCTGTTAAGATGATTGATATCACGAGTAAGGAGCCGGTCTATAGGGAGGCCATCGCCACGGGCTTCCTGAGGGTTGACGAGGACACAATGGGCGAGCTAATGAAGACCGGCGTTAGTGGCCTTGGTAATGCCGCGGCGATAGCTAAGGTAACGGCGATAAACGCAACAAAAACGGCTTGGAAGTACATACCGCTCCTTCACCCAGTGCCAATTACGTACATTGAGGCCAAGGTACGCTATGAAAAGAATGGAATTAGAATGGCGGTGTTGGCTAGGACGAAGGCTCAGACGGGCGTTGAGATGGATGCGTTGTTCGGCCTATTCACGGGTTTACTGGCTGCATGGAACACGATTAAGGGGTGTAGTAGGACATGTACTCCTGAGTGGGTCACAAACTTCATGGGCAAGCAAGTACAGACTTGCGGTTCTAGCCGTGTTGATGGTATGTTCGACATTAAAGTCGTTAGTAAGGTTAAGTCTGAGGATGGGGTAAGTCTATCACTAAGTGATTTTGAGGATAATACCGGCGGTTCACCCGTGGTGACCATGTTTGACGTAACCACAGAACCAACGTATTACGGTGAGGCATCGGCTAGAGGCTTCATAAAGCTTAGGGAGGGTACGATTGAGTTGATTAGGCAGGGTAAGGTGGAGAAGGGTGACGTAGTGACGGTCGCAAAGACGGCCTCAATAATGGCCACTAAGAGGACCTGGGAGGTTTTACCGCTCGTGCACCTTAATTACATTACATACGTTAATACCGATGTTAAGGTTGTTGAGGATGGGGTTGAGATTACCGTGGATACACGCAACGTGTCAAACACGGGCTCTGCCATGGAGGCTGTGTTCGCCGTTGGTGTTGGCTTATTGACTGTTTGGGATATGGTTAAGAAGTATGAGAAAGATGAGAATGGTCAATACCCATACACCGTGATAAGGGAGGTTAAGGTATTGAAGGCTCTTAAGACGCCTGCTGTTTAAGCGTAGACCTCACTTATTACCTTCTCAACCTCCTCAACGTCCTTAACCGTGTCCACTGACTTCCAATAAACATCCCTATAAATGACGCCCCTAATCCTCCTCTCACTCGCCAGTTTTGGGAATGCCGTAACCTCAATATCACCCTTATCAGGCAGGTACTTGAATATGTCCTTAGTGAATGCGTAAACACCCGCGTTTATTAAGTAATCAAGTAATGGTTTCTCCCTGAACTCCGTTATGAATCCCTCACGATCAACATGGACGATTCCGTAGGGACTCCTCATGGGGACTAGGGCTATTGTTGATATGACATTACTACTTAATTGCTCTATTAATGGCTTAATTGATAGGTTTGTTATTATATCTCCATTAAGCACTATGAATACCTCATCCTCAAGGAACTTCATGGCATTCTTAATGGCGCCACCAGTTCCTAGGGGCTCCTCCTCAACACTGTAGAATAGCCTAACGCCAAACCTAGAGCCATCACCCATAACCTCAAAGACCTTAGTCCTCAGGTAACCAACTGCGAGGACTATGTCCTTAATACCCTGCCTACTGAGCCACTCAATTTGCCATTGAAGTATTGGTTTACCACCAACCTCAATGAGTGGTTTTGGTCTATCCAGCGTCAATGGTTGAAGTCTCTTCCCGAAGCCCCCTGCCAGGATTAATGCCCTAACCATTAACTGGGAATTTAAATTAGCCCTATTAATGCATTAAGCATCATAAACCTGCATTTAAAGTTAAATTTATTAACTTAAACTCTAGGTTTAAGGGCATATGATCGATAAGGCATTGGAATTGCTTAGGCAGGGCAGGATAATATTCATACATGACTCCGATGACAGGGAGAATGAGGTTGATGCGGTGATCAGGGCTGACCACGTAACGCCATCAATAATTACCTGGATGAGAAAAAACGCGGGTGGTTTAATATGCTTCGTGACGGAGGACTCAATAGGTAAGCATTTAGGTCTTGACTTTATGAGTGATTTATTACGTAAGATAGGCTTTAATGGATTAGTTAAGAGGCCTAGCTATGGTGACGACCCGGCATTCTCAATATACGTCAATCATGTGAAGACAATAACGGGTATTAGGGATAGGGATAGGGCATTAACAATTACTAGGCTCGCCGATGTTGTTAAGATGATTAATGAGGGTAAAGTAATTGATGCCCGCAAGGTCTTCTATGAGGAGTTTTACGCACCAGGTCATGTACCAATACTCCTAGGGAGAATTGGGCGTAGGTTTGGGCATACCGAGTTGTCCCTGATGCTATCGAAGATTGCTGGAATACCGCCGGCTCTAGTGATAGTTGAAATGCTTAGTGATGACGGTGAGGCGTTAAGTAAGGATATTGTTAATAAGATAGCTAATGAATTAGGTACGGTACTTGTAAGTGGTGACGAAATAATCAGTGAAGCTAGGAGGCGTGGAATTATTTAAATAAATATATTTGAATAATAATCTATGTAATAGAATAATCGTATTAACTCACGTATTACTAATATACCTCCTGCCTTGATATTGTTTAATCTAAACTTGTCATAATTATCATAAAATTTGATATTAGTAAGGAAATTATGTGAGATTTAGCGTATTGAGACCGATATATTCGTCCGTTGCATTTCCAAGCGATGTTTTTAAATACTCCCGAACCAAGGAATTTATTGACCGGTATGGTTACGCTTGAGGATCTGGCTAAGAGGGAGTATGAGGTTGAGGGTAGGAAGTTGAGGCCTACGAAGGTTTGGAAGGTTCAGCCTAAGGGTAGGAAGGGCTTCGTAATGGCGTTGTTCAAGACACCAGACGGAAAAACAGTAAGAAAAGTAATAGCAAAAGTAGACGAACAAGGAAACATAATAACCTAAGGCACATAATAGCATTAAAATTAATCCATAAAAACCATACATTTTTCCTTTTATTTTTCTAAGAAATCATATTAATATGAACTGCTGGCTGGTCCTTATTGGAGATTGCTCAAGACCATGTAATTGCACAAGTGAACACCCACTGGTATTAAGTTCAAATCCTGGTATTACTAAGGATGATGGTATAGTTATTGTAGATGAAGGGACAAGGATTCCTTGTTGTATAGCAATAGTTAATGATGTTAAGTTCTTGAAGATGAATGAAGAAATAAGGATATACGTTTATTTAAAGGACTGCGATGTCCCCAGTGAGGATAATATAAATAGGATTATGAAGATCATAAGATCTCTGGGTTATACGATTAAGATTACGAGTATTGATCAAAGCCTATGTATAAAGCATCGAATTTAACTGAATTAAAATACCATATAATAGCTAAGGATGGAAATCAATGAATTATAAGTCCTTAAATAAATATCGATGTTCTATCGCATTCAATGAGGCAGAATTATCGATGATGGCGGCCCCGGTGGGATTTGAACCCACGACCTACGGCTCCGAAGGCCGCCGCTCTTCCTGACTGAGCTACGGGGCCGTAATATTTATTCTCACTTTTCCCTTTTATTTTTTAGGCGTATCTATGGGTCTTACGGTATTACCTCTGTTGAGTCTAGCACTGGGTCGTACATCAACTCATTACCATTAATAATGCCTTTCTTGATGAGTTCCTTAATCCTGGGCGCTATTGACAGTACTGCCTTTATAGTTTCCTTAGTCACGTAATCCACGGCTTCGACACCATCCCGACCCCAGTACTTCTCACCCTCCATTAATGCGTATAGGCACCTACCACCACAATAAGGTCTAAACTCGCAGTTCATGCATGTCTCAGGCAAACTCATCTTCATTAGTTTAAATCCATCATTAACACCTCCAAGGACCGCCCATTGCTCCCTAACAGCTATTGGGCATGCCAATACCCTGCCATCTGTCGAAACCGCAACTGCCCTATAACCTGCACCGCATGGTGGCCCTTCATATGGTTTAAATAAGTATGCACTTAATATGCCGAGTATCGGCACTATACCCAATACCTTACCCTCCTCGGCATTCCTCAGGAATAAACTCACTAATCTCTTAATACCTGGCAGGTAACTGCCGTTAGCCCACGTCTTAACATCCCATTTATTGGTCCATATCACGTTCAACTGCCAATGAACATAGTCAAAGCCAAGACCTAGCAGGTGCGTGACATCCTCGTATATGTCCGTTAATTCCGTAACCGTCATCCTGGCAATGATCCTCTTAACGCCTATGTTCCTTAGGTAATTGAGTGCATTAACAACAGCCCTATAAACACCTCTACCCCTATTGGTATCGGTAACGCTTTCCCTACCATCAATAGATAGTAAAACTACATCCATTCTCCTCCAATAGTCCCTGGGCAGTAAATTAACAAGGGTACCATTAGTCTGAATTCCAAATCTCCTTGCCCTGATATTGTCCATGGCCCACATTATGAAGCGTGGATTGAGCAGTGGCTCACCGCCGTAAAAAATCACCGTGGCATCCGCATCCCCCTCAATTAACCGTTTCAGCTTATTAACATCGTAAGTAACCCTCCAGGGTACAACATGTGGTTCAAAGGATCCTCCGCAGTACGAGCACTTAAGGTTGCATACGCCCGTTGTAAATAGAAGCCACAGCATCCTTAACACCCTTATTAATTTTGGTCGCTCATGCTCAGAATGCTTTTAAAACTAGTACCTGTTATTGTTAATTGATGGACATACTCACGATTTTACTGCAGGTACTACTGCAGACTGGATTGAATAATCAGAGTAGTTTCTGGAGCTTTATATCCACGATAATTTGGCTAATAATATTCGTACTACTCCTCACACCCTACTTCCAGAATTACATGGCAATAATGTGGTACTCATACAGCGTGGGGAACTTCCTCACTAGCCTAAGTAGGTTAATAATGAATAACGTTAACCTAGTTATTAACCATATTAACCAACTACTAAAGTCAAACGGCTCATCCCAATCAACGAATAAGAGCTTGGTCGAGAAAACAATACAAGACCTCATGGAGTTCGTGGTTATAGAGCCCGTTAGTGCCGAACCCACGGGATTAATGAGGACCCTTAAATTACTCGTGACATCCTATAATGAAAAGCTTGAGGACTCAATAAGGACTTTACTACCAAATATCGATAGGCCCCTTGTTCAGAATGTGGTTGATGCTGTTGATGGTTTAAGGGAATTGAATTACATATATAAAGTGATTATGCATTATTATAGGTTGAGTAATAAGTACAAGAATCCGTACTTAATGATGCAGGTATACATGTTATTACCAATCATTAGGGAGTACGTTAATGCATTAAATGGTGCGATAACAACATTCCTGAAGGGGCAGCCGGTTGGTGATGCAGCAGGTCCATTAACGGCATATAGGTTCATGAGGGGTTGTTCAGGTTTAACGGAGCTCACGCACAACATTAAGGACACGTACATTGGGCTTTGCGATTTTGAGGGTAGGAGGGTTTACGTTATTAAGGCTAGGGGTCCTGGAGGTACAGTTGGTAACCTCGATGATGGCATAATATACCTAATAGAGAGGGTTGGTGTTAAGCCGAGGATGATAATCACCGTGGACGCAGCCCTCAAGTTTGAGGGTGAGAAGACAGGGTCAATAGCGGAGGGTATTGGCGTCGCCATGGGCGGTATTGGTGTTGAGAGATTTAATATAGAAAGGACTGCCAGTAAGTATGGAATACCTCTCTACGCAATACTCATTAAGATGGGTTTACCTGAGGCGTTGTCGGCGATGACCAAGGACGTTGAAGGTGCGGTTAATGAGGCTGTGGAGAGGGTTAAGAGGGTTATTAGGGAGAGTGTTAGGGAGGGTGAGGAGGTAATACTCATTGGTGTTGGTAATACTGGTGGTGTTGCTCAGTAAGTAAGTAATTTATTTAAATTCTCAATTCTCACATGCGCGGTGAGTTTCGAGTATTACTACATAACCGTGGTGAGCCTGGTAATATTCGTAGTGGCACTGCTAATTGGGCTAATAATGAACAATAGGTATTACAAGGCAATAAGTGAGGCACTTACGCAGGTTAAGGAGGTGGAATCAAGGGGTCCGCTGGCAACGATGAGTGGTGATTTCGAAGTTTTAATGTGTCCCCGTTGTGGTTATTCCAAGACAATACCGTATAGGGTTGGGGATTATGTTGGTAAGGTTGTTGATGAGGCATGTCCTAATGATGGTGAGAAATTAATTGTTCATGCAATATATTCCTCAAGGCCTGCCGAGCAGTATTCATGAAGATAAGCTTTATAACTGGTTGGCTTGTTACAAGATTCGTGACCCATTTTAATAGGGAATAGGGTTATGAGCATAAAAGATGTTTTTAGTCTAAACGAGGGTGCTGAGGTTACAATAAGGGGTTGGGTCTATAGGAAGAGGGAGTTGAAGGATAAGATATTCCTCGTTGTCAGGGATGGTAGTGGCATAATACAAGCCGTCATTAATAAGTCTGATCCTAACACGGCGGGTATAGCGTCTAAATTAAACATAGAATCGTCACTTATGTTGACAGGTGTCGTTAAGAAGGAGCCGCGAGCACCAGGTGGTGCTGAGGTTCATGTTAGGAGTATTGATTGGTATTACATTGGTGATCCATTTCCAATAAATGAGGATGCGGCTAAGGCGGATAGTGAGTATTTGCTTGATGTCAGGCATTTATGGATTAGGAGTAGGAGGATGTGGGCTATCCTTAGGGTTAGGCACACGGTATTTGGCGCAATTCATGAGTTCTTCAGATCTAGGGGCTACTACGAGGTTCAGGGGCCGATGTTCGTATCGGCGGCTGTCGAGGGTGGTGCCACATTATTCCCAGTCAAGTACTTCGATAGGGAGGACGTATATTTAACGCAGTCATCTCAATTCTACCTTGAGGTCTTGATTTACACCCTCGAGAAGGTTTACACAGTGGCACCAAGCTTCAGAGCTGAACCTTCAAGGACTAGGAGACATCTGACAGAATTTTGGCATGCCGAGGCTGAGGAGGCTTGGCTTCAATTTGACGGACTGCTCAACCTGCTTGAGGACTTAATTACGTACATCGTTAATAAGGTCCTTGAGGAGAGACAGGATGAGTTGAAATTATTAAATAGGGATACGAAGATTCTGGAGAACGTAAAGCCGCCATTCTATAGGGTCAGTTATGACGAGGCAATCGAGATTCTTCAGTCTAAGGGGTTGAACATTAAGTGGGGTGATGACATTGGGGCTGATGAGGAGAGGGTATTGACGATGCAGTTCGATAAGCCAATCCTCCTACACCACTTCCCCGAGCAGGTTAAGGCCTTCTATCATAGGAATGATCCAAGCAGGCCAGGGACAACCCTGAGTGTGGATGTACTTGCGCCAGAGGGCTATGGGGAGATCGTTGGTGGTGGAGAGCGTATTTATGACTATGAGGAATTACTTAGTAAGATTAAGAAGTTTGGGCTTAAGCCTGAGGATTATGATTGGTACCTGGATCTGAGGAGATATGGCTCGGTGCCGCATGCAGGCTTTGGGCTTGGTGTTGATAGGCTGGTTATGTGGGTTTGTGGTCTTGATCATATCAGGGATGCATTACCATTCCCAAGGGACATAAGGCGCGTTAAACCATAATGTGTAAGTGAGGTTCAAAATGGTTCGGTTACTAATAACTGGTTCGCCAGGGGTTGGGAAGACCACGGTGGCGGTAGAACTTTCGAAGGTATTCAATGCAGTGTTGGTGGATATAAATGATGTTATAAAACCCCTCCTTAGGTGGGACCCTAAGCTACTCACTAATTATGTAATAGATGAGGGAAAGGCACGTGAATTAATTGCGAAAAAATTGAGTGGCTTGCAGTCTTACATAATCGATACGGTGGCCATAAACCTAATTGATAGGTCATTAATTGATTGGTGCGTCGTACTTAGACTTAACCCCACTGAGTTGATGCGCAGATTGTTAATGAGAAATTGGCCTAGGTGTAAGGTTGTTGAGAATGTACTTGCGGAGGTCGTTGGCTCCTCATTGAGTATGGCCATTGACCTATTCGGTAGAGATAAAGTGATTGAGGTTGATACAACAGGTAGGGATGTCCAGGATATTGTCAAGTACATAGTTAATCACGTATCAAGTGGTAATGGCGTTATTGGCGTGGTTGATTGGCTTGACTTGCTTGATACGGATTTCCTAGTAAGCCTTAGTAGGGAGATGGATGAGTGCCAGGCTTAGTGGTCTGTGTACTTTATGCTCCTCATCAATCTCTTAATCTCGAACATGAATAGTCTGTTCCAGCCAATGTTCTCAAGCCTCTTAACGATGCTCCTAAGCGTGCCAGCCCTAAGGCTTACGAGTAATACCTTACCAACGCGCTTACCCTGCATGAAGAATCTAATGAGTACGAGTCTCTCATTCTCATACTCAAAGACGTAGTCCTTTATCGTCCTATACCTACCAAGTGTGTCCCCAAACTCCTCCTCAGCCATGTCGAGGTACGTGGCTAGGTCCGGGTCAATCTCCATGTACTCAAGCCTATGTAAGCCGGCATTCTCAAGGTCAAGGATGACCACGTCGAGGTCCTTATTGACCTCAAATATGGCAATGCCATAAATACGCATTTCAATCCCCATGTCAAGGGCAGTACTATGCTTTAAAAACATTTTGTCCAATAATTATTGAAAAAACAGAGTCAGAATGTTATGTGAACATAATTCAACCATACGTAGTAAATTACAGTATTCACGATTGTTACGGGAATCCCATACTTCATAAACTCTAGAAAACCAAAACCCTCACCACCCCTCTTCTCACTAGCCTCGCTAATTATTACATTACTCGCAGCGCCGATCAATGTCAGATTCCCAGCTATAGTACTTGAAGCCGCCAATCCAACCCAAATAATGTAATTGCTCGGCGAAACCCCCAATTCCCTCATCAATGGTATGTACAAGGCCACCATGGGTACATTACTAATGACCTGACTAAGGAGCAAACCTGATATGAAGACTCCTATTAATGTTGTTGGCTGTGGTAAATAATGAGCCAATGAATTAAGCACTCCGGATTCCAGAGCCCCCTCACTAACGATGAATAATCCTATGAAGAATAATATTGTCGTCCAGTCAACATTATGTGCAACGCTTCTCCTATCGTCACCGCTGAGTAGGTAAATTATTGAGGCGCTCATGAATGTTAGAGTAACCGGTGTTAAGTATGGACTTATGTTGAAGATATCCGTTATGAAGTAAAGCGGTATTAGTATTAATAGTATTGTAATTGCGGTATAGGCTAACCTCTTATTAACGAGCAATTCCTCAGGTCTTCTAATCTCCTCAACCACTACATCATCATTATTATTACGGAATAGTAATAGAAGTAATGGGTATGTCACTAGTATGTTGATTATTGTTGGCGGTAGTAGGTAAAGTGCGAATACTATGAATGGTCTTGGCATGCCCGACTCAAGTGCAATGAGGAGATTCTGCGGATTACCAACAGGTAATGCCACACTACCTATGGTTACGCCAAAGGCCAGGGCATAGAGTAATGGTTTGATATTTATCCGGGCCTGCCTTCTCATGGACACTATTACTGGCGTAAATGAACCTGCAATACCATCATTCGATAAGGCGAGTGATAATATGGCTGATAACCCAAATACCCTGAGTATTAACCTGCCCATACCACGACTACTAATCAATAATTTATATGCCAGGTAACTAAAGAATCCACTGACCTCAAGTGCGGATGATATTGTGAATAGTGAGATTAGAAATAGAATAACATTAAGGTTTATTGAGGATAAAGCCTGATTAGGCGTGAGTATACCGAGTACTATTGTGAGGGCCGCACCAAATAGCATCGCCACCCATGGCTGTACATTAATCTTCCCAATCCCCCTCAGGGCTATCAGGCCGTATGTAATCGCTAGTATGATGCTATCCTCAATGAATTTTGTTGACAGCATATCCTGCTTAGTGTCCTTCTACACTAGTACATGGATTAAAAAGCTTTGTCTCTGACATTAATTAAAGGAAAGAGAATTGAACAAATAAACTTAATTAGGAAGATAGATAGTGAACTATTGATGATGAGGCTCGAGAGGTTTGATCAAATGATAATAACGCAGGCCTTACTGAACATGCTTAAAGAGGTTACTTCCACGATGGATCGGTGGCACTAAATGGGGATTAGGGACGCCATTGATGACTTAAGGGCCGTGATTACCTTCTTCACGGTAATACCCATTGGCGGTACTCACGATGTTTCAAGAGCCCTAAGAAATGCTTGGCTTGCGGTAATAATTGTACCACCAATAACTGGGTTATTACCTGGTCTCTTTGGTTACTACCTAAGTCTCTTAACGCACAATGACTTGTTGATTGCAGTGATCACATATATGTTACTACTCCTTTTGACTGGGCTTAATCATATTGATGGTTTCGCAGACGTGGTCGATGCGTTGATGGTTAGAGGCTCGATTGAGGATAGAATTAGGGTACTTAAGGATCCGCATAGGGGCTCTGCGTCAATAGCGATGGTAGTACTACTAGTAATATTGGCTGTGTCATCATTAATTAATTTAATTCACGTATTATGGCAGTCGTTACTTATTGCGGAGTTTGTGTCTAAGTCCTCATGTTGTCTTTGCGGCGTAATTGGTAAGAGACCCAGCCATAAGGGGTTGGGTTGGCAATTGACTACGTATAGTAAGGAGAAGGTTCACATAATCATTGCCGTATTAATCATAGCCCTAATCATCACATACCTATTACTAAAATTAATTGGTTTGCTCGTTGCCTTAATAACCATGGCCTTTAACACGTTGTTATTCATAGCGTTGCAAAATAACCTTGGGGGTGCTGTTGGTGATCTTTACGGTTTCACGCTTGAGGTTTCAAGGGTTACAGCATTAGTGCTAATGTCACTTTTGATTGGCGTCTGAGGTTTACATTAACCTGAGTATTCAGTACTACTTTAATATACTGCCCTATATCGTATCACTGTATGGGTAATGATCCAGATGCCATAATAAGCATAACACCGGATTTAGCGCTTGACATGGGTTATACCTATGCTGGTGGGCTTGGCGTACTCGAAGGCGATAAATTCTACGGTGCAGCAGCGCTTGGGCTTAATTACTACGTAATAACCCTACTGTATAGGAATGGCTATGTTGACTATGACTTTGATGAGAATGATAATCCGGTACCAAAGCCTCAACCGCAACCTAAGTCCTTCCTCGAATCCTTAAGGCTAGCTGACACGTTCACAGTTAAACTAAGGGGTGAGAATGTGGAGGTTAATGCATGGGAATATCGCTTAGGCTCTGCGCATGCCGTATTCCTAGAGCCTAGAGGACCTGAGTGGGCCTTGAAGTTGACTGATAGGATATACATAGAGGGTAGTGTTGAGGAGAAGTTCCTGAAGTACATATTCCTTGCCAGGGGAGCCGTGGAGTTCATAAGGAGGAACATAGGGCTTGAGAATGTTAGGTACATAGACCTTCAGGAGGCTTACGCGGCCATGGTGCCGATAATACTCAGGATACCCGGCAGGTATAGGCTCATTATTCATACACCAGGTCCCTGGGGGCATCCATCATTCCCAAATAGGCTCTTTGAGGAGGAGACTGGTTACAGGTTTATCGAGGACCCCGTGGTCCTAACGAGCATTGGGGCTGCCATGGCCTGGGAAGTGATTATGGTTTCGTCAAAGCACTATGACATAATGAGGAAGGTAATACCCCAATTCATAAGTAAGGCTAGGTTCATAACGAACGGTGTTGATCTTAACCGATGGATGGACCCAGAGATAAGGCTACTTTACGAAAGAGGTTCATTAACTAGGGAAAGTCTTGCACTCATTAAGTCTAGGCTGAAAAATGAGCTTCAGGGGCTGGTAAGGTCGTATAAACCCATAGATCTTAGCGGTGATTCGCTCATTGCCGCGTGGGTCAGAAGAATGACTTTGTATAAGAGGCCTCATTTCGTGGCTAGGTTGATTGAAGATGGTGAGTTTAATGATGTGATTTTTGTTTTAGGTGGAAAGTCGCACCCAATGGATAAGGATGGATTAATATACATGAAGAAGTTCAGGGAATTACATAGGATGTATAAGAACGTTGTTTACATACATGACTATGACGTTAATAAGGCCAAGATAATACTTAAGGGCATTGACGTACTGCTATTTACGCCATTCCCAGGCTGGGAGGCGAGTGGCACTAGCTTCATGAAGGCCGCAATAAATGGTGTGCCAAGTATAGCGTCTAGGGATGGTGCAGCCGTTGAGTTAATAACGGATGGCGTGAATGGTTGGTTGTTCGGTAGTGATATTAGGGAGTTGATAGATTTCGCAAATGATCCAAGGGGTAAGGAGATCGATGAGAGGGAGTACACGGAATTTAAGGCGAAGTTTGCCCAGGTGTATGACCTGTATAATTCGGATAAGGAGCGCTTTTACCTCATCAGCCTAAGCGCAATATTTAGTTTCGCGCCTAGGGTCGACATTAAGAGGGTGCTTCGTGAGTACTATCCCGACCTCGTTAGGGGATGAGGTTAAAGCTTTTTAATTCCCCGGTAGCCTTGGTCGTCAATGCCCACATGCAAACTCTGTGGTAGGTCCTTCGATACATTAACTGAGTTATACGTGCATTTAAGTAGTGAGTGTAATAAAATTCCGAGGTCCAGGAGATGCCCTGTGTGCGGTAGCAAGTATAGGTCTATTAGGTTCATGAAGCACCACTTAATAAATGAGGCTTTCATTGAGTCTAAGCACATGAGTTATTTAATTAGCATTTAGGGAATAACATTATTTCTGCCAATCAGAGCGCTGCACTGTGGAGGTTACCAGGGTTATTAAGGTTCAATCCAATTGTAGGGAGTGCCTTGATTTAATAGTAAAGGCATTGTCTATGTTCAATGGGATATTACTCATGAAGTTCTTCGGTAATGACCTCGTAATAACCTACGACACTAATAACATTAATTTCAGCGATATTGCCCAATCAATTCTCTCACTTGGTGTTGGCTTAATACTTAGAAAGGTCATTATGAATGCGAGCATTAGGGGCAATATTAATTTTGAGGAGCTGGAGCTAACGATTAGTAGGTCTGTTGACGGTATTGTGAGCCTATTTTACGACCAAGCAACGTCTAGGTTATCAATCATTATGCACCCGGATACGGACATAAACACAGTCATTAATAACCTAGTTAATATGGGCATCACAATTAATGAGGTAACCACGGATGAATTAACCCAGGTACTGATGGCCCGCTCCTAATCTATGGTGGCGTTGGCCTTACTAAGTCGGTGGGTAAGTTCAATTGCTTAGCCACCTTGGCTAAATGCCTTAAGTACACGGTTAATCCCCTATCCCTCTTAGCAGCATCCACTATTGCCTGCATTATGTCAATAACGGCATCATAAACCTCCCTATTAACTGGGTATGGTGATCCATCCTTACCGCCAAGTGCGAAGGCGTACCTCCTTGGATCAATATTCGCTGGATCATCCCAATCAACCGGGCTCCTATAAATTAACTCGGCTATCAATGCCAGGGCCAGCATGGTGCTGGGCCCAAAGCCCCTAACGAGTAGTAAGTCCTTAAAGTCATTGGCATCCCTCGCCCTTTTAATGGCATCCTCATTTATCGATGCTGGGTACGGTCTAAAGGCACCACTTATGTACGGATTATAATACCTGGGCGGTTCCTTACCCAGGTACGTGAGTATTGTGGAGTCGCCCCTCATCATAGCCCTAACCAACGCCCAATCCCTAATTACCTTATTAACGTCTTGATGA
This sequence comes from Vulcanisaeta distributa DSM 14429, assembly GCF_000148385.1. GTDB lineage: Archaea > Thermoproteota > Thermoprotei > Thermoproteales > Thermocladiaceae > Vulcanisaeta > Vulcanisaeta distributa. Next base: position 1,408,494 of record NC_014537.1, read on the forward strand.
ACAAGGTCAAGTATGGCCCCTCTAGCATCACCACTTAACCTACTAACCATGTTAAGCGCATAATTACCCTTAACACCAACAATGCCTGTATGAGGCTCATTCAATAGGTCATTCTCCATCCAAATATGGTACCTCCTAGCATACCTAGTCTTCTCATTCATGCCCTGTTGAATTATTGCCCAGGTACCGTCTGATCCAATAATCATTGCATGATGATAAAGCCTATAACCATCCTGTAACGCCGTATTATCAATCTTAGCCGAAAGCCTCGACATAAGCTTAAGCCCCTCAACATCAATATCCCAAACCCTACCCAACTCCTCAATCTCAACGGGCGTATTAATTGCGTAAACCCCCTTACCACCGACAACCCGAATACCCACATCCTTCTTCGATAATGCCTCCTTAAGCGCCGCGGTGGTTATCGTAGTACTGCCTGAGGAGTCCCAATCCATGCCAATTATGTTGTTAAACGCCTGAAAGAAGAGTGGATTAGAGAATAATTTAATTGTGTCCTTAATACCATGCTCATCAACCAGTAACTCAACAATAAGCCCACTAAGTTTAACCATTCTACTGTAGAGCCACGGTGGTACGTGGCCCGTATGTAGTGGTAAATCCGCAAACCCTGAAACACTCACATAATCATATTTTTAATGACTAATATATAGTTCTTTCGTTCTTAGTGAATTTTCATCATGAACGATCATTAATATAATGGTCATAAGGTTATACTTTTATGTACCCTTAAGTTATAATCAATCAATGGATTTCGACCTTAGTAAGGAGGAGGCGCTGTTCAGGGATTCAGTTAGGGAGTTTGGTGAGCGTTACATAAAACCGCACTGGATCGATCTCGATGAGGGTGGGTATTCACTCCTTGACTTAATACCTAGACTTGCTGAGCATGGCTTAGTCGGCTTAACACTCAGTTCCAAGTATGGTGGTTCAGAGGGCTCCTTCCTAATGGCAGCAATAGCCGCTGAGGAGTTGGCTTACGCAGATCCAAGTCTCGCGGTCCCAGTATACTTCCTATTAGAGACTGCCTGGCCCTTCATAGTTCAGCGGTACGCTAAGGATAGCGTTAAGGAGGAGGTCCTGCCGAGATTAACCAAGGGTGAGGCTTGGATTGGTATAGCATCTACGGAGCCCCAAGGCGGTAGTGACGTGGCTGGTGAGAGGACTGAGGCAAAGCTCGTTAATGGTAAGTGGGTCCTCACGGGCGAGAAGAACATGGTAACAGGCGTATCGATAGCCCTTAGGCTACCCTATGGTGGTGGTTTTGTAACGATAACTAGGACGGGCCCACTCGAGGCTAAGCATAGGGCTATAACGACCATGCTATTCATGGTTAAGAGGAATGGCGTGGTTAACACGGGCTTCGAAACAAGGGATTACGAGGAATGGGGTAGGAGGGGAATACCAACTGGCTACCTGAGGCTTAATGGCGCTCCTGTGGATCCTGAGTTCGTGCTTGGTGAAGTGAATAACGGGTTTAAGATAGCCATGGAGGGCTTTGACGTAGCCAGGACATTGATCGGCGCTGCGGCCCTTGGGACTGCCCGTTGGATGCTTGAGCAGGGCAGGGAATGGATTAAGAACAGGGTTGTCTTTGGTAAGCCAATCTCCTCATACCAATCAATAAGCTTTAGATATGCCGAATTAAGTACTAGGCTTGAGGCTGCCAGGCTCATGGTCTATAGAGCCGCCTGGCTCGCAGATAAGTTCTATAGGGGTGATTCCTCGGTCTCAATACTCGACGTGGCAAATGCTGGTGCCATGGCTAAAATGCTTGCCGTTGAATTGGCAATAGACGTGGGCCTAGAGGTCATGAAGTGGTTTGGCGGCGTTAGTTACTTCAAGGAGACCCCGATAGCTAGGGCGTTCCTAGGAGCCTTGAGCTATTACGTAGGTGCAGAGGGAACGCAAAACATAATGAGACTAATAATAGCCAGAAACCTAATAGGAAGGGAGGTAGAGTGAACTTTTCGGTATGTGAGAATAGTTTTTAAAGCATAACGTATCCTCTCATCAATATGAGTCAACAAGCAGGAGCGCAAGGCGTAACACCACATACCGCTTACATACTTTCATTAATAGGTAGTATACTGATGGTAATAAGCTCGATCATAGTTCTGGTGGGTGCAGGGATACTAATGTCGCTACCTCACTTTATGCATTTCATAGGCTTGGTTATTACCCAATAATGCCCATGATGCCATTGGCACCATTTTTCTTAATCGTCGTAGGTATAATTGGTCTCGTAGTAAGCATATTGGCTATATACTTCTCCCTAAGACTTGGTAGGTTAAGTGACGTAAATGCCGTACATAGTACTGGTGTTGTGCTTTTAATACTGGCGATAATTGGTTTGTTCGTGGCGAATGGCTTCTTCATAGGTTTCATACTGCTCCTCATAGGCTCAATACTGGCTATTACGTGGAAACCATAAAATGCCTAAACGCAGATTTACTTAAGATGGTTAGCAAGGCCGTGATTAGGTATATCGAGGAGTTATTAAATCCGTACTCCACCTACTACTCAGATGGTGTGTTGAATAGTGAGGGTATGACGTTATTAAGGATAATAGCTAGGGAGGTCCTTAGGGAATACCCGGCCTTAAAACCGAGGTTTGCTAAGGCTAGGCGTAGGAGGGATTATGAGTATGTATCGAGTCTACTTAATGAAGTAATTTCCTATCTCTCACAGTATTCTCAATAAATTTCATGGATCTTCGATATATCTCGCTTATTCTGAAATTACGGCCCTTAATGATTATCATGGTAATCAGCGCCATCAATAATATTGTGGCTAATATGCGCTTATAAATCATCACAATTCTTTTTAAACCATAACCACTCATACGCACCCCCTTTACCTTATTACGCTATACTTATATTTATCTCCGCATTTAATTGGCCGTGCCTGAATTAACAACGGCACTTGGCATTGCTAAGAAGTGCTCATCATACGTAGACTTAATGGGCGGATCCGTCGCTGAGTATGATTTCATAGAGTGGTTATTGAATCAGGTAGATAATCCGTTATTCTTCTATGAGTTACAGCCTGTCAGTGTCCTTGTCTGGAGGGATAGGTTTTCGAGGATCGTGTACGGTAATAACGAGTTTAAGGCGTTGAGTATGCCACTGACACTGGGCGGATCTGACAGAGGTAAGCTTACCATGGATATAAATGACTCAGAGGGTAAGGTGCTACTCGCGGATTTTCCTGAGGATATGGATGACGCGAAGTACATATACATAAAGGCGATGGAGAAGGGCGCCCTAGCGGTCATTTTTAGGGATAAGTACCCTGGCGTTGTTAGGAGAATTGTAGTCACAGCAACGCCCGACTACTCCTGGGATAGAGCGCCGCCGCCTGTTATGCCGGCATTGACCGTGTCTAAGGAGGTTGGTGATGAGCTAAGTAAGCATATTGGCGAGGAGGTGGAGTTTGTGAGTGATGTGGAGACGAAGTTAAGCACCGGCTATAACCTAATCATTAATCTAGAGGGTGATAAGGAGGAATCAGTAATCCTAGCCGTTCATCATGATCATTGGTTGACTGGATATGCAGATAACTGCTTAGGTGTTGGCTTGGGGGCATCAATTCTACTTAATACGATTAAGGAGAGGTCATCCATGAAGAGGGGCTTATCCTTCATTTCATTTACTGCCGAGGAGGCTGGTAATCCGGGGTTTGCGAGTCTTTATTGGGCTTATGGATCCACAAGGTACGTGGAGTATCTTGAAAGAAGAAACCTGCTTAATAGTGTGTATGCGGTGCTTAACCTGGACGTTGTTGGTAGGCAATACGTAATACATACGAGTGAGGATTTGTCAATGCAATTAAGCCAATTAGTCAGCACGCAGTGGGAGTTGCCCAAGCCCTACTTCGATTCCCTTAATTTTGAAATGAATGGCATACCATCAATGACTCTATCAAGCCTCGATTATTACTGGGATGTGTATCACACGGATAAGGACGTTGAGGATAAGGCTAATCAGCAGGATGTTGACTCTGCCCTTAAGGTTGCGAACCAATTACTTAACTACTTATTAACCAGTGACTTAACCCCATCACCATATATATCAGTGCTAAATAGGGACATAATAAGCGTGGGTCTCGGCATAGAGCTCAAGGAGGACTGGGAGACTTATAGGCTGGTTAAGTACCTGCTGTCTAAGTACTTGGTTGAGTATAGGCGTGATGGGTCTGTGAAGACCATATACACGAACTCGATATTATCCTACGTGAGAAGGTTCATAAACATTAATGACATAAGCCAGGTACCACTTAGGGTTGAGGAGATGGGTACTGGTAGGGTAATCATGGACACGAGTACCATAAGAAGTGTTAGGCAATTAAGTCAGTACATATCACAGGTAATAGAGTCGCTGGCTGAGGACATGAGCATAAACCTAGCCGTTTAATTCCCTGGTGCCTGTTCTATCTCTTATTAACGTACTAGATATCTTATTGCCGAATCCATCCTTAATTATCGGCACGGCAATAATATACAACGGACGTAACCCCCTCTCCCTCCTAAGATTATTGATCTCAATCGCCCTCGGCAATGTCTCTAGGCTAACCACTATGGCGTCGATTGTCGGATCAACAATCGTTGGGCCGTAAGGGTCGTTAATGACGTCGATTATCACGTCACGATCATTACCACCCAACTCCTTAATTAGGCTCCTTAGATTAAGAAGCCTAATCTTTAATGGCTTCACCTTATACGCCTTATAGGCCTGAGCAAACTCATCACTAGTTACGCCAACGAGCACCTTACGCCCATAGTTAAGCGCAGTAAATAGCAATGCTGTATGCCCCGTATGGAGCGTATCGAATGTTCCACCAACGGCAACCTTTCTCATGGACTTAGCCCGAAGCATCCACGCAGGACCATTCTATCTTCATTATGGGACTTTTTAATCCTTTAGTCATTATGATTGTTTAAGGAAGGATTTTTGTAAATTACACTTCACGTTAAGTGTTTATATCCACCACTTCCTACCCATGAAAAGCAATAATGTGTATTACATAAATTCATACGACACATGTATGGCATAATTAATATGCCAAGCAAATACTTAATAAAATCTTGAATTGTATCTCCATTGTATTTTGCATCTCATTGTTCAATTAGTTATTGGCTATATATTCAGTGGGTGTTGATATATATGGGGTAGAAAAATAATACTTGAGACTTAGGTTTTTATACCCGGTTATACCCTATATGAGTGTCATCAATATACAGGAGGGTTATTAGGATTGGTGAGAAGAGCATTGGGATTACACTGCCTAAGCGGTGGCTTGATGTATTGAGTGTTGGTGTTGGTGACGTTGTTGAGATAAGCCTTGTGGGTAAGGTAATCGTTGTAAAACCAGTCACGCAGGCTGGTGGTGAGACTAATGAAGTCAGCATATCGCTTGGCGGCTCAATTGATGAGACCACTAGGGTAATTATTGCCAGTTACATAGAGGGTTATGATAACGTGGAGGTCATTGGACAGAAGGACATCATTAGGAGGGCGTTCTCAAGTGTTGAGAAGAAGTTACCTGGGTCACTCATGCTTGAGGGTGATGGTAGCGTACTGATTAAGGTCGCCACTAGCGAAACCAACGTTGATCTTAATGAGGTGATTAACAGTATGGCTAATATCCTGAACTCCATGTTTAGTAAATTCATTGATTACCTAGAATCAAATAAGGAGGATTTGTTAAAGGAGGTTCTTGAACTTGATGATCAAATGGATAAGCTGTACTTCCTTGCGTTAAGGACGATAAAGAAGTTATCCTTTAGGGACCCGAAGAGGGCTATTGACGACACAATTGTCGTGAAAAACCTGGAGCACGCAGCGGATGCCCTGGATAGGCTGTCTAACGCATTCATGAGGGTGCAGGCAACTCAGTGTAGGCGTGAGATAGGTGAGAAGCTTAAGGACGTGTGGACGTACATAATGAGGGCCGTATACTCATACCTAGATAACAACATCAATAATGCGTTGAAGGTGTTGCTCGATAGGGAGCGCATGCTCAATAACATGCTTGAGCTAGCTAACATGGGGTGTACGGGGCTAAGTGGGTTATTAACGGCCTCAATACATGAAGGGCAGTTAATAGTTGCATTGGCGGCAGACATAGCGGAAGCAGCCTTTAGTAGGCATGTTAGGAGTATCGCGAAGCCTACGAAGATCATAACGGGTGAGGAGTTAAATAGTGAGGAGTAGATTTAGGGTGTTGTGATGAGCACGTCGGTAGCTGACTAATGAGGATGGTCAGAGGTGCTGATATACGTAGACTTCGAGACCTCGAACTACTTATTCAGGGCATACCAGGCTATAAATCTCCTAAGCTAAACCTTGAGCAGTACATAACTGATGCGAATATAGTTGCAGTGGCCATCTGGGACGCATACATGAGAAATTACCTAACAAACGCGAGGGTGCTCGACCTCGGTTGTGGCACTGGTAGGTTCGCAATAGCCGCGGCACTCATGGGCGCTAGGCAGGTAATATGCGTAGACATAGACCCTGAAGCCCTAACCATAGCTAAGGAGTCAGCCAGCGAATACGGCCTAAACAACGTTGATTTCGTCACAAATGACGTCAGGAACATGGCTATTACGGGCAAATTCAACGTGATATTCCAAAACCCACCCTTCGGAATACAGTCAGAGAGAGGCCTTGATGTGAAGTTCCTAACCACAGCAATAAACCACAGCAACATAATATACACAATACATAAACTAAGCACCCTAGACTACATAAACAACAAAGTCAACTCACTGGGATGCGCAATGAACGTGCTAGATAAAGTAACAATAACAATACCACTCATGTACAAACACCACAGAAAAAGAAAATACAAAACCGAGGCATTCCTCGCACGAATAGAATGCCCAGGAAGGTAACAAATTGCATTCAATCGCTTATAACTCTATTCCAGCAATACGCTTCAACTTACTCCATTTATCGAAGTTCAATACTTCAAGTGTATTAAATAATACGGTAATTAAAGGCGGTATGGCATCAATCATCATTTTCGCCAATTTAATTGCGTTCTTACCCCTAATCTGTATTTGAACTTCGTTCTTTGTATTAATTATTTTCCAATTAATTCCAAGCTCCTTTAGCCTATTGAGTATATCTTCCCATTTCTTAAATTCATCAGCACCAATCGATAACCTAATCATAGGTCTAACAGAACCATTACCACGTCTCTCAAACGTAATATCACCATCGCCAAATACAATCGTGATCATGAACCTTAAAAATTGTATTTTACTAAATTTTCTAATAATACTAAAAGCCATGTATTTATTTGAGAAATGTTCAAGGGCGATTAGGTGCAACATAATTGTCACATCATCCTTATTAATATTAACAGCGTCAATCCGTAGATGATGCTCACTAGGATATAACAAGCACCAAAGCACTATTTGCCAAATACGTGACGTGCTCATACTCGGCTTACCATTATGGATGCCCTCATCAGTTATTGAAAACCCTAATCTTAATGGTTCTAATGTCTCCTTATATTCTTCATCATCTATGGCCTCCTTAAATACACTAGGTATTACTTCCTTAAAGCCTTTTAATCCCTTGAGTATTAATTGTGCTACAATTTTATTCTTATTGCCTATTCTATTAGCCTTTAATTCTATATGCTCTTCATAAATATATGCTGATAATGTATTCTTTCCTTTACTTACTATTACCTTCACCTTACCATTTTCTAAGTCATTAATTAACTCTTTAATCTCTTTACCAATAACAACCCAATATGCCTTTAATTCCCTATTAATATGATTTAATAACGTATTAAGAACTTCCCTAACAATTTTAATTAACTCTTTAGGATACTTATTCTCAGATTGTTTTAGCTCTTTATTAGCGACTTCTATAATTTTTATATAAGTATTATCAACCCATTGTGTATCCCAAATCCTTTGATAAATTAAACGTTTAAGCACTTCATTTAATATTTCAATAACTTCATGCCTAATATTCTCATCAATTATACGTTCTTTTGGTAAGCACTTCTTACCTCGTCTACACTTACCCCAATATATTTCAATTAGCTCTGAAACTTTAACCATTAATTCTCATTAATTATCTTATCTATTTGATTAATAAATTACTTTCAGAACCAGAGTGGAAAGTAATTTAATAATAATACATGAGAATCAGATTCTATACGGAATAGACGGGTCATTAACAAATAAAAGCTTAAAAATTAACAAAAATACATCAATCCTGCGGGGGTGCCCGAGCCAGGTCAAAGGGGACGGGCTCAGATGTGCGTTTTGCACATGGGAATCCCGTTGGCGAAGGCCTGCGTGGGTTCGAATCCCACCCCCCGCACCAGAAACTGAATCTCTGACTTGGTTTTGAGTGGCGTATTTCTTAAATGAGACTGGGTAATTATTGGTTTGGTATTTTGGATTTGGATGACGCTGGCGGGGTTTGCTGATAGTTGATGAGCCTCACCTTTACGGAGACCCTTTCAAGGTGATGTGTCTTTTCGGGGAGCTGAGCTTTGATGATCAATCCCGTCGCTGAATTAACCATTACATAACCTGACCACGTGTTTATTCCTAGTAATTTCACTTTTTCGGTCATGACCATGGTATAATTAATACCATCGTCACTGTAGTTCTCCATAATCTTCGGATTCACGGTATTATTAATACTATTTACCACCTTGTACTTTTCATTATGGTTTATGTTGCTTAATTGATGAATCAATATCACAGCTATTACTAGTAACGATGCAATTATTAACACAGCAATTATTTTAAAATCCATAGTTTTTACCCAATATGCACTTACTTAAATAACCAACGTATCGTAATGACAAGCCCTGCAACTACCTGAGTAAGGCTTATTTATCACATTGCTTTTAGAGCAATGGTTCCCCGCGCCGATAAGACCCGCGGAATCGCGGGCCCGTGAGTCAGTATCCGTCGGGTCATGGGGCTCCCCCAGCACAATCATCTTCGGCATTTCTCACGAATTACGTTAATTATTATCTTCATGGCCTTCTCAAAGTCATCCTTATTAATTGATCCTAAACCAATCCTAACGCCATCATCCCTACCAAAGTACTGCCCGGGTACTGTTAGGACATCCCTACTCAGTAATTCATTGGCGAGTGAGCTCCCTGTAATATCTTCGCACATAACCCTCATGTAGAATATGGGCATGTACTCCACGTAACTAATATCGACGTAATCCTTTATTTCATGTATCATACTCCTCATCGCATCCACATTCGGAATTATTATACTCAAATTCCTCTCCCTAACCCAGCCCCTATTCCTAATGAGTATTGAGGCATACCTAAGGTTAAGGTCAATAACAAGCGGGCTCACCAGGTCGATTATCCCGTTAATTTCCCTTATCACCTTATCATCACCAACCACCCAACCAACCTTGAGCTCTCTCATTGTGTAAAACTTAGATGTGCTAAAGGTAAAGACCACATTCTCCATGGGTAGGTCCCTGAGATTATTCTCCACGAACTCCAGGAATATCGAGTCAATAATGGCATAAGCACCCTTCCTTCTCAATTCATCACTCAACTCCCAAAGAAACTTACTACTAAGGAATACGCCAAGCGGATTATTAGGATTTGAGAAAAAGAGGGCCGAGCCCTTCTCAATATGATTAAGCAATTCAGTTAGTGATCCATTAATTCTCAACTCATTTTGCCTTAAACGTAGGAACCTTGGTAATACCCTTATTGGTTCATACTCGGGTATCACGGTGGTTACCTTCTCAATCAATCCTAATTCTCTCAATGCCGTCAATGCAGCGAAGTTGCCTTCCTGCGTACCATGAGTAATCGCTAAATTTCTCTTATCAACGCCATAAACACTCATTAAATCCTCAATGAAATTACCAGCCCCACCAAGCCTTACTACATCATCCAGTGGTATAGGCGTAACGCCACTACTCGACACGTCATACCTCGCCTTATGGGCTCGTAACCACGTGAAGTGACCTATTTCCACGGTTTAAACGATAGCGCCTCATTATTTATTAATAATACCCACCTCAGGTAAATCTAAAATACCGTGCATTAATTGTTAAGTTATGGCGCACGAGAAGGAGTTTATCCTCGTTATTGACCAGGGAACCACTGGTACGAGGGCTGTATTGATTTCGAGGAATGGCTCAATAATGGGGTATGCATATCATGAGCACACGCAGATTTATCCTAGGCCTGCGTGGGTTGAGCATAACCCACTGGAGATTTGGGAGAAGACTAAGCTCGTGATTAAGGAGGTCCTTGAGTATACTAGGGTTGATCCGAGGAAAATAGCGGCTATTGGAGTTACTAATCAGCGTGAGACCACAGTTATTTGGGATCCGAGGAATGGTCAACCGGTCTATAACGCCATTGTTTGGCAGGACAGAAGAACATCATCTATGGTTGATTACCTGAAGCAGAATTACCTGGGTGTGATTCAGGAGAGGACAGGCCTCGTTCCAGACGCCTATTTCTCTGGGTCAAAGATTTGGTGGCTCCTTGATAATGTACCAGGGCTCAGGGATAGGGCTAGGAAAGGTGAGGTGGTCTTTGGCACTATCGATACCTGGTTAATTTGGAACTTAACCAGAGGTAATAAGGACGTGCTAACGCCCGAGAGGGGTGGTGCCCACGTCACTGACTACAGTAATGCGTCTAGGACCATGATATTCAATATTCACAGGCTTGACTGGGATGATGAACTGCTTGAGATTGAGGGTAAGATACCCAGGGACATACTGCCCTTACCAAGGCCATCAAGTGATAGGAGGATATACGGCTATACAGGCCCTGAAGTTTCCCAACTACTTGGTGGCGTAAGTATCCCAGTCTGTGGTGATGCTGGTGATCAGCAAGCGGCATTGTTTGGGCAGGTTGGTTTCGATGTTGGCGAGGTTAAGTCAACATACGGTACTGGTAATTTCATACTAATGAATATCGGGGACACACCAGTAAGATCTAAGGCAAATCTATTAACCACTATTTACTACTCCATTGAGGAGGGTAAGGCTAAGTACGCACTTGAGGGTAGCATATTTATCACTGGGGCTGCTGTGCAGTGGTTGAGGGATGGCCTTAAGATAATAGAGGTTTCCGACGAGATAGAGCCATTGGCCGCATCAGCTAACGATACAGGCGGTGTTTACTTCGTGCCAGCCTTCACGGGGCTCGGTGCGCCGTATTGGGATCAGTATGCCCGTGGGCTTATAATAGGCATTACACGTGGTACAGAGAGAAAGCACATTGCCAGGGCTGTCCTTGAGGCGATAGCGTACCTAAACAGGGATGTTCTTGAGGCCATGATGAGCGATACGGGGATTAGGATACCTAGGATTAAGGTTGATGGCGGTGCTGCTAGGAATAACTTCCTAATGCAGTTCCAAGCTGACATAACGGGTATTGAAGTCTGGAGGCCGGTGATCTTTGAAACAACATCGCTAGGCGCAGGCTATCTAGCAGGTTTAGCAGTTGGTCTTTGGAAGAGTTTAGATGAAATTGCCAGGAACTGGAAATTGGACAGGGTATTTAAGCCAAGGATGGACTTGGAAACGAGGGAGCGTTTATATAGGGGTTGGAGGGCAGCCGTACAAAGAGCCTTGGGCTGGGCTAAGGAAGTTCCGTGGGCTTATGGATTATAGATAGAAATATAGAATATAAGGTAATTATATATTTATACCGCTTTTATTAATAGTAAAAATATTATGAGGAGAAATTATAATGAATTAAATAAATAGAGATAACACTTAAAAATAATGTTCATCAATTTTCTCCATATGGATGGTCAGGGGTTACCTAAAAGAAGTACATATACGGTTTTGTCAGCGATGGGTTATTTTTTGGATGGTTATGATCTTAGCGTGATCAGTGTTTTCACATATGCCCTTCTTCAGTACAAGTTCTGGCATTACACGAGCTTGGAACTGGGCTTTGTGAGTGGTGCCGCGTTATTGGGTGCTATGGTTGGTGCGATAATTTTTGGTCATTATTCTGATAGACTTGGTCGTAGGTACCTATATATCTGGGATTTGTTATTTTTCGTGATATTTGCCATACTTAGTGCTATTGCTAATAATATTATTCAATTAATTACTTTTAGATTTTTTGTTGGTTGGGGTGTTGGTGCTGATTATTCGCTGAGTCCTGTGTACGCTACTGAGATGTATCCAACGGGTAGAAGGGGTATGGGCTATGGCTGGGTTTGGTCCTTCTGGAGTATTGGAGCATTAGTTTCCTTCTTGATTGGGTATTATTTCTATATTTGGAACCCCATCATTGGATGGCGCTGGGCTCTCGGTCTCGGCGCTGTACCAGCCCTAGTTACTGTAGTACTAAGGGCCAGCATGCCTGAGTCTTCGAGATGGAGAGTTGCTGTACAGGGTACTGAGGATGCTGTTGCGGAGGCAAAGAGACTTTCTGTAGTTACTGGCCTAACCGAAGAGGAGTTGAGTAAATTAATAGAAATTGAGAGAAAACTGATGGACCAGGTAAAACCAGGTGATTGGCGCTGGCTATTCAAAGATGACTTTGCCAAAAGAACAGCCATTGTATGGACACAATGGATACTATATGATATTGGTGCCTATGGATTTGGGCTATACTCACCTGCAATACTTGCAATGCTAGGATTTAAGGGGGCGCTGGCTATACTTCTTTCGTCATTGTTATATGTACCTGGCTTTTTAGGCGCTTTAGGTGCGGCATTTCTAAATGATATTTGGGGAAGAAGGAGGTTACAGTTGATAGGCTTTGGCGGTTCAGCCCTTGGCATGCTATTCGTTGCTTTAGCTGCCATTTGGCAGAGTATGTTTGCATTATTAGCATTAGTTATTGGTGTCATAGGGCTCATACTGTGGTATGGTATTGGTAATCTAGGCCCAGGAAATACAATGGGGCTTTATGCAATTGAGCTATTCCCAACAAAATTAAGGTCAACATCTATGGGCTCTGCCACGGCGATAACTAGGTTCGTATCATTCTTAAGCGCCTTTGAATTTCCATACATTGCGTTAGCCATTGGTAAGTTAACATTCTTTGAATTCTTATTTGCTGTTACACTTTTTGCGTTTGTTTTCACGATATTCTTTACGCCAGAAACTAAGGGTATTCCTCTTGAATTAATAGCAATAGCTAGGACTAAATCGCCGAGTTTGCACCCAAGACTTGAAATTCCAGGTATCGAGAGACATCAGTAATGTTTAATTACTATAATTATTTTAAGTTAAAACGAAAGGCTATGGTTTTGGTCTTTGGGCATAGGGGTGCCATGGGTTATGCCCCTGAGAATACATTGCCCTCGTTTAAGATGGCAATTGATATGGGTGTTGATGGTGTCGAGCTTGATGTTCACATGACTAGGGATGGGGAGGTAGTTGTCATTCATGACTTCACGGTTGATAGAACGACAAATGGTAGAGGTTTTATTAAGGACTTGACTCTGGCTGAGATTAAGAAGCTTGATGCCAGTGCGCGGTTCGGCGGTAAGTGGCGTGGTGTTGCTGTTCCAACGCTTGAGGAGGTGTTTAGGGAGTTTGGTAGGAGGATTAAGTATAAGGTTGAGATTAAGCGTGGTGGTGATTATTACCCTGGTATTGAGAGGAGGGTTGTCGAGTTGATTAGGAGGTATGGCGTGGATGCCCAGGTTATTTCCTTTGACTTTGACGCCCTGAGTAATGTTAGGGCTATTGATAAGGACATAGAGATTGGCATAATATTTATTGGCAGGATTTCCTGGTTCATCGACATTGCCAAGAAGTTGAATGCACAGTGGCTTCATGCATCCCATGACTTAATTGACGAGAGGGGTATTGAGATGGCGCATAGGCTTGGGTTGAAGGTCGGTGCCTGGACTGTGAATGATGAGGAGGAGGCGAGGCGCCTCGTTGATATGGGCGTTGATGACATTACGAGTAACTACCCAGACAGGATTTTACGTGTTGTTAAGACCGGTAAGGTGATTTAGCACATGGAGTTTGACATAGCCGTAATTGGTGGTGGAGTTAACGGGGTATTCACGGCACTGGATTTAGCCCTTAGGGGACTGAAGGTAGTGTTGCTTGAGAGGGGGGTCGTTGGTGGTGGGACGTCGGGTAAAATGCATGGTTTACTGCATAGTGGTGCTAGGTACGTGGTTACTGATCCTAAGGCTGCTGTTGAGTGCGCGGAGGAGAATAGGATAATCGCCAGGGTAGCCCCTCACGTGGTTGATGATACTGGTGGTTACTTCGTGGCAATTACTAAGGAGGACCTGGACTTCCAAGACGAATTCATTAATGGATTAAAGAGGGCCAATATTGATTATAGGATCATTGATGTTAGGGAAGCCATTAGGGAGGAGCCTAACCTGAACCCTGAGGTTAAGGCCGTCGTCGAGGTTCCTGATAAGGTTGTGTATGCGAGGGAATTGTTAATGAGCGCCGCCATTTCGGCATACATCGAGGGTGCGTTAATTATTCAGGATGCAGAGGTGGTGGGCTTTGATGTTAATGGTGATGAAATAACAAGTGCGAGGGTTAAGGATCATGTTAAAGGCGATATTAGGCGTGTTAATGCGAGGGTATTCGTTAATGCGGCTGGTCCTTGGGCTGGGAAGGTGGCTGGTATGGCTGGTATAAGCGTTGATGTCATGCCTACGATGGGTGTTATGGTAGTTTACAGGCATAGGCTAACGAGGAGGGTTATCAATAGGATGAGGCCTCCATCCGATGGCGATATACTCGTGCCTTATGGTTCGGTATCTATCATGGGGACCACGGCAGTCATTATTGAGGATCCCGACAACATCACAATAACTAAGGACGACATCGAATTCCTAACATCAGAGGGCTCTCAAATGGTTCCTGCATTGACCAGGGAACCCATTGTTAGGGCTTACGCATCGGTTAGGCCGTTAATAAGTATGCCAGGGGCTACGGGTAGGGAAGCTACTAGGGACTTCATGGTTGTGGGTCATGAAAAACCGAGAAACCTGGTCTCGGTCATTGGTGGTAAGTTCACCACGGGAAGGTTAGTCGGTGAGAAGTTGGCCGATGAGGTTTCGAAGATTCTGGGTGTGAATAAGGCATCGAGGACCAGGGATTACACATTATTCGGCGCTGACTTGAGCATTAATATTAAGGATTTAGATCCTGAGACAGCCTCAATTATTAAGTCGTTTAGGGGGAGTATTGATGAGGAGAGGGGTTTGATCGCATCGTTATCGTTAATAGTTCAACATATCACCCGTAGGAGTAGGTCGTTAATTGGGTGGTCCTGATGTCAAGTGAACTGCATTATAATGGTTCGTTCACAATAAGTAAGGCGCCCAGTGATGTTTTAAATTTCATAACCGACTTATCTAGGGCGATAACCTGCATACCAAATATTGTTAATTACGAGGTGCTTAATAAGGATAGGGTTAGGGCTAGGTTTAGGGTTGACCTGGGCAATGAAGTCCCTATTGCCGAGTTAAGGAGGATAACAACGGATGCAATTATAGAATTAATTAGCCAGTCAGGTAATGAGATTAAGTATAGAGTTGATGGTCGGGCCGCGGGTAGTACAATAAGTGTACTACTGACTATAAGGGTTAACGGGTCAGGTAATGACTCTAGGATTGACTGGGATGCCGTGGCAAGTCTAGGTAGGCTTCTTCAGCTAATGAGTAAGTTCGTAAATATTGATTCCCTGGTTAAGAGGATTTCCGAGGATACTATTCACGGATTTATAGAGTGCCTGTTGAGGTAAGTAGTTTATTTATCTCGTAAATTTAAAAGTAGTATTTCAATAATTATTTCATGACTCAGAGGGTTGAGGATAGGGTTTTGCTTGGCACGGGCATTAATGCCTATTACAGGTGTTGGTTGGCCGATAAGCCTTTAGGCATTGTAATTGGGGTTCATGGCTTCGCAGAGCATAGTGGTAGGTATAATGACTTCGGTAATTACCTATCAAGTAATGGGTACTCACTATGTATGGAGGATTTGAGGGGTCATGGGTTAACGGCAGGTCCTCGGGACCTCGGTTATGTGGATAGCTTCGACCTATTCCTAAACGACCTCGAGGAATTCATAGAACTAATGCTTAAGAGGACTGGCTTTAGCTCGGCGTTTCTATTCGGCCACTCAATGGGAGGCCTAATAGTGCTTCATTACCTTGGTAGGATAAGTAAGGGAGTTCGTGCAGCGATAACCAGCGGTGCTGCCGCAATAGTCAATGTTAGTACTGGTTCCTGGCTTATGCTATCATTACTCAATACATTAGCGCCAAGGCATAGACTGAACCTACCAATAAACCCTGAGTTTTTAACGCATGATAAGAGGATTGTGGAGGAGTACGTAAATGACCCACTCGTATTTAAGAAGCCGACGGTCAGAATACTGTATGAGCTTGTTAGGGCGTCGAGGAGTGTTTGGAAGTATATCGATAACATATCGGTGCCCATAATGATGATGCATGGTGGTGAGGACAAGATAGTGCCTCCAAGGGCCACTCAGGAAGTGTTCAGTAGGTTGAGGGTCGGTGATAAGGCTATGAAGGTCTATGATGGCATGTACCATGAAATACTAAATGAGTTAAATAAAAATGTGGTTTATGAGGACGTGCTAAGTTGGTTGAAGGCCCATACCTAGTTCGCCGCAGTTCCTGTACGCGTCAATTACCGCCTTTAAATCACGTAGCGCCACTTCAGGTGGCATTGGGACATCAGTGTTATTGATTACTGACTGTATGAAGAGCTCAATCTCCCTTTCAACCGCGTTTATCCTCTCAACGTTTATCCTTTCCTGCCTTCCATCAATATTAATTATTAAGTCACCGTATGGTTTACCAGGTACACGACTACCTGGGTCCTCCATTATGAATCCATGCTCGCCATAGATCTCAAAGGCCGATGCCCTATCACCACCAGGCGCTGACCAGGAATAAAGCAGGATACCCACGGCGCCATTTCTAAACCTAAATATTGATACACTGATGTCCTCACCCTCGAGCCCGGCAAAGCCGCGTGTGCACACAGATTTTACCTCAATATAGTCGCCACCGAGATTAAGTAACGTATCTACATAGTGAATACCACCATCAATAAGCGCACCACCACCCATCAACTCCCTAACCCTCCTCCAACCACCCGGCGAATTATACTGAAGCTTCCTAACAATAATCATTGAGACCCTACCCAATTGACTCATTAATTCCCTTGCCCTCCACACTGATGGGTCGAAGTAGTGGTTCTCTAGGACCATGAATTTCCTACCACTTGACTTAGCAACATTTATTATGCTCATAGCCTCCTCAATAGTCCTTGCTATTGGTTTCTCAAGCATAACATGCTTACCTGCCTCAAGCGCGGCTATGCTCATGGGCATGTGGGCATCATGACTAACAACAAGGTCTACTATATCCACGTCGGACCTAAGTACATCACTATATCTCGTGAAATAACCACTGGCATCATACTCCCTATGGCAATCCCTAGCGAATTCCTCGGTCCTACTAAACACGTAAACCTCCAACCCATACCTATCACGCAATTTTGATAGTGCATTTAGATGAACCTTACCAAAACCCCTACACCCAACGACTGCGATTTTAAGGACCATTAGTAATGCCATTGTATGTCATTATTTAAGGGATTTCCTCGCGAACACCTTCCTCGGATCAACCCTGTAAAACACCCTACCAGCCCCGTGGAGTGGTATGTTTGTCTTACTAAAGTCGATACTCCACTCATCGGCAATTCCAGGCTTCACCTTAACCTTCAGCACCTCAAACACGAACAACGTGCTCTCACCAACATCCAGCCTATTCATGACTCTCGTCTCATATACGGCAATAGCATCCCTCCAAGTCGGTACCTTAATAACGTCGCTCGGCACCAATTGTATCTGGAACTCCCTTATCTTATCCACATCCTTACCTGAGACAGAACCGAGTTGATAAATCAAGTCTACCTGGTCAATACTCGGTATATTAATTGTGGCCTCAGGGTGATGATTAAGGCACTGGTATGTGAAGGCCTCCCTATAAACGGCCACACCAATCGTCGGCGGTTCCTCTGATATTGGTAAATTCCAACTGGCTGGCATGGCATTAACCCTATCGCCAGGGCACAGCGTGATTAACAGTATTGTGGGCCTTGGGTGCAGTAATCTATAAAACACGCCTTTATACTCTATGAACGACACACATAGGGACTCTACGGCATTTAAAAGCTTAGTTCCTCGTCTCTCAATATTATTCATGTATTTTACCAAGCATTACCAATTATTGTGAGTATGTGGTAATTTTATTTCGTAGTGCTAATGATAATTGATGTATGATTACGTGATTCATTGCGGGAGGGTTAATGAGGATTCACTGGTTGGTTCATCAATTAAGGAAGTTATCAATTGGGCAGTGGGTAAGGTAATGAGTAATGAGAAGGCGTTGGTCATAATGGGTGAGTCAGGTAGTGGTAAGACTACGGCGCTACTGGCAATAATGAATAGATTGAGAAAGTTAGGCATACCTGTGGCCTATGTAAATACATACAACGAGATAGGACTTAAATCAGTAAAGCTCGTTGATTGCCATAATGATGGGAATGCGAGGGTCCTTCTCATTGATGATGTTGACGCGGCATTTACAGTGCCAAGGATGGCGCAGGGCTTTATTAATAAGGTTCTTGGGTTCAGTGGTACTGTAATCACCACGTTAACAATACCACTACTCGTGGGTAATGACTTAGAAATGCTCGAGCCATTGATAAAGTTTTTACACTCAGCGTCGAGAATGGTTATTGAGTATCGTGAGGAGGACTTAAGGATCCTTGCCCGGAGAATAGGGGTTAATGTTAATTATGTTAAGCCGGCAATGAGAACACCGGGCATGGTACTCAGGAACTTCAGGAAATTAGGTAGTGGAGACTCGACAATTAATGATGTACTTAATGATGGTAATGTTGTGCTATAGTATTCCACGGAACTCCTCCCTAGTTCTCTCAATAAGCATCTCTGAACAATCGAGTATATTTGTACTACCTAAGTCAATTAGGTTTACACCAATACCGTTTATCTTAAAGATCTCAAGGTTAATCCAACTTATTTTTAGAAGGCTAGGGTTGATGCTGCCTTGAATAGATGATGCCGTAAGTGCATGTTCACCATTTATTAAATACTCAATAGTACTACCCCTCTCATCAAATTTGACGTCGATGTACTCCCTGAGTGTGTTAAGGTCATCCCTTAATACGTAAGCTTTGATGTAGGTGTCATTCAATTTATTAATGCTTATTAAGTATTCAGCGGCGTCAATGTTTGTGGGAACTCTGTTCAAGCCTTTGGTCAGGAGGTATATGTACGTGTCAGCGAGGATGTCGAGACCTAGATGTGTCGGGTTTATTACGAAATATATAGGAAGTGTTATTAAGCCCTCCACCACAATGCTCGTTGGGTTTTCAAACATCTTCTCAAGCGGTATCAATGATCCGCCATCAATGCTCCTTATCTTAACGTCAATACCGTACTTCCTCATCAACGCCTTATCAAGGTATGTCACCCTCTCCCCCTCGCGTATTGCCTTATCCTTGCACGTCACTGATAATATGCCCTCATTGGCGCTTATTGATATGCAGTCGTTGAATTCCGCGTACTTAGTATTGTCAATAGACCAATTATTTATCTTTGCTAAATCAGCCAACAGAGCCACTGAGTCCTCCGTAATTATGTAATCGATATTCTTGCCATCAACCCTATAATCATAGGCATTGTATGGATATAGATTGATGATGTCCTCAGTACTTAATGACATTAATGAACCCTCCCTGATCGCCTTAACTATGAATGCTTCCTTAACCATGTCATTGACAATCCTCTTAATCCTTACTAGGATCTCAAGCGCATTCATTTAATTAATGATTGAAATTAAAATTTAAAAACTTATCAACTGATTTTAGCCATCACTACGTTATCAACAAAATTCCTGAACCCAAGTATAACTTATTTAAATTCACATTAACTATACTATACGTGGACATCCTAACAATTAGGGAATTCCTTAAGGAGCACATTGACAAGTTATATAGCGAGTTCAGTGCCTACGAACCACTGCTTAGGATTACGACCAATAAGGCGGTGGTAATTGGGGACCTTCATGGCGATGTCAATACATTACTACGGATAATAGAGCGGTTCCCGCCAGATAATTGGATGTACATAATGCTTGGGGATTACGTGGATAGGGGTGAGCATCAAATAGAGACGTTGTACCTTGCATTAAGGTTATTTCTTGAACATAAGGCTGTGTTATTAAGGGGTAACCATGAATCACCATTGACTAATTACGAATATGGCTTCTACATAGAGCTATTGAGGAAGTTTGGACCGTACGACGGCGACTCGATTTACGATAGGCTAAAGGAATTATTCTCACAAATGCCTGTATCGGCAATACTGAATGATAAGTACTTCCTGGTACATGGTGGTTTACCCATAAATAATATTAGTATTGATAACATAGCTAAGTTACCGAAGCCTGATGAGATTCCAAACAATGAAGTAACATTTCAGTTATTATGGAATGACCCATCAGACGACGTTAAATATTATGAACCAAATATCATTAGGGGGCCCGGCACTTATGTATTTGGACCAGCATTAACGGAGAGCTTCCTTAATAGTAGTGGATTGAAAATGATTATTCGTGGGCATGAGTACACGCCGCAGGGTTATAAATGGAACCATGGAGGTAAAGTGCTTACCGTGTTCTCATCAAGGGCAGGTCCTTACAGTGATACGAGACCTCACGTAGTAGTAATCGATAATGATTCATTAAATATAATCGATGTTTCATAGTTTACATTAATGACTTACTCAGTCTGGGGCTTGGCTCAGTCATGGGTCCTAATCAGAGGTGGTCATCACGCATATTCATAATTTATGAAGTGATTTAAATATTATTATCTTAGAATGATTTATAAAGGGGTTCCTTCCCAATAGTGTTGTAAGGCGGTTACTACGTCCGAGTCCGAAAGACCGAGAAGGAGAAACTTCCAAAGAGGTAGGGGTAGAGGTCCAAGAGGTCCTAAGCCAGTAAATGTTGGCGATGTGATAGAGGTAAGCATAGTGGAGACTTCGAAGAGAGGTGATGGCATAGCTAGAGTGAAGGGCTTTGTGATTTTTGTACCTAATACAAAGCCAGGGGATAAGGTTAAGGTCAAGATAACGAAGATCGGTAGGACATACGCAGTAGCTGAGGTCGCACAGGAAGGTTCCTCAACGACGCAGGAAGTTACTGAGGGTACGGAAGAAGAAACTGGGACTGAGGAATTCGGAGAGGGAACGGAGGAATAGCGTTCTTCCTAACCCGGGTTCATTAAATTAAAAATTATCCGTGAAGTATTCCCTTAAGTATCACCTGGGGTCCTTTCAATACTGAGAATTTAATCATGGACATAGGTACTTGGTAATACCAAGCACTTCCACTCATTATTCTCTTAATTAAGTTCCTGGTACTTGATATGGAGAAGGCACTTATTCCAAGTCTCCCCATCACTAGGTGGTCAATTCCATACGTACCCAGCGATAAGTAGTATGCCAGTGATAAGTTCTTAATTAATGGCTTAATAATACCTAGATAATTACTTGCGAATTCAACCGGGCTACTTGAATGCCTTAGGGTCAATGCGGCCAATGCGCCACTGTACATTGCGTAAAAGATGCCCTCGCCAGTGGTTGGGTCGGCAAGCCCAGCCGCATCGCCAACTAGGGCTATGCGTTTAGAGACTATCCTATCACGGGCTTTAATTGGTATAGGGTGACCGCGTACCTCCCCCTCTCGTAACCCAACATCACTTACATACTTGATTAATTGGGTCCTATAATCACCCCAGCGTATTGAGCCAATACCAACGTCATACTCCCCATCACCCCGCGGAAATACCCATGAATAACCCCACTTAATCCTCGTCATATCTATTACACATACATCATTTAGGTAATTACCATGTGCTATGGTCATGAACGCCATAGCCGTACCCCTCCTTATGTCATTACCCAATTGCCTGGCTATTACGGAATTGGCGCCATCAGCTGCGATCACGTATTTACTTACATATGTATCATTCATACCAATGGCATTAACGTACTCCCCATGAACATCAACCCCAACAATTCTATCAACAAGGTAATCAGCACCCATTTCCAAGGCGCTAGATAGTAAGTAATTATCGAACTCATCCCTAGAGACTATGCTTATTATTGGGTCATTATCCATTAATAGGAAGGAGCCAGCATTATTAACGATAATAACCCTCTTACACGTATCTCTAACCACACTATTTAATTCGATACCAAGCCCCTTCAGTAAAGCCACGGATTTCTGCGTTAAACCACCACCGCAAGGTTTAATCCTTGGAAATCGAAATCTGTCCAGTATCAACACCCTTAAACCGAGTTTTGCAGCTACGTACGCAGCCATGGAACCTGACGGACCTGCGCCAATCACTATTACGTCATACATGTTAACCATTCCTACTTTGAAATAAAGCAAGAACTTTAATTCATATACCCTTTTTTCATTAGCTTTACTTGCTCATTTACGTGGAATCACTAATCGGAATCCATATAGGAGAATGATAAGTACACCAGCTACATAAAACATGGTTAATAATTGATCATTCAGTATTAGCACTATTATCGTAGCGGTTAGCATTAGGACGATCGATAATTCATGGACTAGATCCCTCAGGAATGAATATCTATGGGTCAGGTAACCCTTTGGTGTTGGTATCCACTCCCACTCATCGGTTATTAATGATTCTATTGAGTATATGAGCATTGGGAATGACATGAGTATTGTAAGTAATACTGACCTCGCAGCATTCGTAAAGAAATCCCACGTTTTGTAGCCAATACTATTACTGATCAACCACAGTACCGTAGCCAATGGCGCCACAGTAAGGGCGTTTAGTGCTTCAAGGAGTAGTATTGGCATTGGTGGAATTAAAACGCCAATTACCGAGAGAATTACGGTCGCAAGTATCGATAGCGCCACAAAGGACATGCTTGGAAATTGAAGCATCCAAAGCACGCCATCAATCTTCTCCCATATTGAGGCATAATCACTCATAATCAGTAACTTCAGGTTATGCTTCATATTCCAAATACTATTAAATAACCACCTACTGAATTGCTTCTTAAATGCCAAATACGTATTCGGCACCTCGCTATAAACGTCAGAATCAATTAAACCGATCCTGTAGCCTTTTGATCTTAACCTTATACTAAGGTCAAGATCCTCACCTGTGCATTCGCAAAATCCGTTGACTGAGTCGAGGACTTTCCTCCAGATAACTAGGTTATTACCTGTTATGGCTGGGAAACCACCACTGAGGAATCTACCCCTAATGAAGACTTCATTGTAAACGTCATACATGAACTTCAGTAGCCTTGAAATGGCGTTATTAGTTATGTAGTACCCTTTCCACACTGCGGTGACTGCGTCATAACCACTCAATAATGCGCTAACAGCCTTTAGCAGGTAATCACTGGGCATTATGGTATCTACATCGAACACCGCGATGACGTCACCCCTCGCATGTTTAATGCCGTAATTAAGGGCACCACCCTTATACCCTCTATTAATTGTTCTGCGTATTACTTTAACATTTATACCCAACCTAGTGGTAATCGGCGTTATTATCTTTATGAGGCTATTTACGTAGTATTCAGGGTCATCACTTATGAATATTACCTCAAACAAATCCTTAGGATAATTAAGTGATGCCATGGTCTGTAGGCTTCGTTCTATTGTTAGGAAATCCTCATTCTTAATAGGAATAAGTATTGATATGAATGGCAAATTGTGTGCTGATTTATTAATAATTCTTGGCACACCGTTCTTATTGTTATGTGTTCTCACATACCTTAGACTTACTATGCCGTACCTAACCAGCACCGCTATTTGTATGAGACTTAGTACGAGCATAGCTATCGTTATTACATACGTTATTGACAGTATCGTTAATGCCAGTGGAGTTAATGGTCTTGTTAGGATTCCCCAGGGGTATTGGTTCATTATGTACTGCTGGACTACCTGTCTTGTCAATTCCTTAATCACGATATACTCGTTATTGCTCATTACGTAATGCCAAGTAGTAAATAAGACCCTTAATTTGTGTTTCTCTCACCTCTCCACGAGCTCCTGAAGTCTCGATAATGCATGTTTATAATCCATGGAGAGAACAAGTAACTCGGAATCACCGTACTTGGATAACAATCCTTTATCGAGTAATTCCTTAATACTATCCTTAACACCCTTACTCATCAACAATGCGTAAAGCGCTATTATCCTCTTAGCCTGTGCTGAAACCTCGGCATCAATTAATTCATTATAAATCCTAGAAATGTCCTCAGCGAGCTTTATTAAGTCCTCAAGCTTAACATCACCTACAACCCTTATCTTAGAACCATCCAATTCCGCATTTATGCCCTTAATCTGTAGTAGGTCGATTATTAAGTCGATGGGTATGGCGGCACTAAGCCTAGCCTTACTAAGTATTAATGACACATCATATGCGCGGGTGCCGAATTTACCCCTCATTAATTTAATATCATTATATACACGCTTAATCTCCATGGAGTAAAGTTCAACTTCATGGGGCTCACCCTGTATTGAAACCCAAACCCTAACGCCGCTGCCGGTATCGTACCGAATAAGTAACTCCTTACTCTTAATCTTACTGGTGAGCATTTCCATAAATGTCAATGCCTCGTTCACATTATTGAATGTGAATACGAACTCCCTGCGCACTATTGATCGCATTATGACTCAGGCAATGGGTTATAAGGTTTTGGTGTCAGGTAATACCGAGACTACTACGTGATAAGGCATGCTATAGACCTTCGCTATCTCGCTCTCTATTTCAGTGGCGACATTATGAGCCTCAGTAACACTCATGCTTTGCGGCAGATATACCAGGATTCGCATGGCACTTATACCCCCAGCCTCAACAATATTAATATCACCAACACGGCCACCATACTTAGAGCAAACGGCATTAACGGCCTTCCTTACCTCATCAATATTTATGGCCCTTTTATCAGGCTCTAGATGAATCCAAACCAGGGCATTGGGTATTTCCTGCTTTACCTTACTTTCTACTTCATTTACAGCCTTATTAATATCGCTTAACTTAGCGTCGCTCCTAACGACCATGTGCATACTGACTACTACGCCATTTTGCGACTCCAATATGTTTAACTCGTGGATATTGGTGATTAACGGGTTCCTAACACTAGCGAGAGCCCTTTCTACCCTTTCACGAAGCTCGGGTTCTACGTGAACCATGACTATTGATGGACCAACCTCACGTTTTATTGCAGATTCCACATTATCAGCAATATTATGGGCCTCAGCAATACTTAGGTGGTCGGACACCCCTATCGTTACCTCTATATGCGCCATTGAACCAATCCTCCTAGCCTTAATGTCCTTCACGGAGACAACGCCCTGTACTGACTTAGTGACATTAGCGACTCTTCTGATGAGCTCCTCAGATGTCTTATCCATTAGTTCGTCAATTGATGTTCTCATTATACGTGCGCCAATTACCGAGAAGTAGATGACTATGGCAAAGGCAATTAAAGAGTCAAGCAATGCACCCCACTCATCAAATAACCCAATACTTAGTCTCTCCATTAATAATCCGATGATCATAAGGGCAATGACGGAGGTCTCAATAGCAACATCACTCAGGAAGTGGTAGGAGTCAGCCTCAAGGGCTCTGCTGTTCCACTTAACTGCCGCCCTCCTTAATGCCCTTGATCTATTTACGTCAATAGCTATTGCTATCGCCATAACGATTATAGCCACCATATCTGGAGTAAATGGCGTCCTCATCATTATGCGCTCGGCGCTCTCATAACCAATGAGTATGCCAGCCACGATTATGAATAAGGAACCAAAGAGCCCGCCAATGCTCTCAGCCTTACCATGACCAAACGGGTGTTCCTTATCAGGTGGTTTAGAACCGACACTAACGGCTATTAACGTGATTGTTGTTACGAGGATATCGAGAAACGTGTGCATTGACTCGGCAAGAACTGCAAGGGAGTTCGTAAGTAGCCATGCCGTGATGTTCATGACCGTTATTAACACTGACGCTAACAATGAAAATAATGCAACTCTCGTCTTCTCGTTACTCATATATGTGTAAAGGCTTCTCATGCTTACCTCACTATCCTGTGAATCACTAATTAACCTATCTTTATGCATGCTCTAATTCGATAACTAATTCGATATCAGTTTATAAAGCTAACTTCAGGAGAAGGGTTTATTAACCCCAACTTTAGGGTAACCCTAATGATAACGAGAACAGTAACGGGCCTAATACAATCAATAAACATGATATTGCTCACGCTAGCCATGGTGATACTTGGGCTGGGGATATTCAACATAAACTTCCTACTAAATCCGCCAAGGCAGTTAACGATAACTGAAATACTAATAGTATCCCTATTCCTAGGGATGCTCCATGGAATAACGCCTGACGAGCACACATGGCCGATAACCTTCAGTTATGCAGTTGGTGAGTACAGCACAAAGGGAGGCATGAAGGCAGGTTTCCTATTTTCCCTCGGCTTCACAATACAGAGGGCATTCCTAACAACACTGGGTTACATAGGGCTCGCCTACTTCTACATGAAGTATAACCTAGATGGTCCAGTTTATTTTGTGGTTGGGCTGGTTATGGCGATAGCCGGCTCATACATATTAAGGGGTAAGTACATACACTTACCGATTGACGTATTACTTGGCGGTCATCAACACCACACAAATGAGGCCAAGAGAGTACCACTTCATGAAGCTCATCCAAGGGAAGTTCCCATAAAGATGACTATCGTGCACGGGCTAATAGCTGGGTTCGGATTTGGCGCATACGCATCAGTAATAACGTTTGTACTGGCTCCACAAATGCCTAGCATTTGGTATGCACCATTGCCCGGCCTGATGTTTGGGATTGGTACCATGATAATGCAGGTAATACTCGGTGCAATCTTTGGTGGGTTATTAAGGGCTAGGAAATTCACTGAGGAGGAGGTTAAGTACGTCGGTAGGAAGACCGCCGGAATAACGCTTTATTACGGGGGTATCGTGTTTGCATTAGTCGGCCTATTAATAATCTTCCTGCCTCAAATAGATTCCTGGGCGATAAGCACGGGAATACCAATACCAAACCTGGACGCGATAGACATAGGCTTTCTACTTGTGATTTCCGTGGTCGGCATAATAGGGCTATACGGCATAATTAAGTCATATAGGGAGGCCGTTAAAATACATAAGTTAAATTCTTCTACATGAACAGGTAAATTAATTTATTGTTTTAAGCCCTGAATAAGTCGACTAGGACTTTGACTCAGTCTTAATTAGCGTTAGGGCCTGAACAACCCTCTTCACGAGTTCTAGATCCGCCTTAACCCTGCTGTACACATCATCAGGTATTTCACCCCTAGCTTTACTATCCTCAAGCTCCTTTATCATGCCATCGACTTGATCCGTGGTTAATGACGTTACATCCATGGACCTAAACCAATGTTCCTTAATACCCTTATCAACCTCATCAATCTTTGACTTGGCCTCATCGTACATGTTTGTTAGCTTCGTTAGAGTATCCGTCAACTCGGCCGAGGACTTGGAGTACTCATCATCATCTATTAGACCAAGCTCCTTCTTAACCTTAAGCATGTCAAGCTCCTCACGTATCGAATCAATACTAGCCTTGAGCTCATTAATCCTAAGCGCCAGGAGTATGTTATCGACGTCCCAATTCCTCTTAACATTACTAACCGCTGTCTTATAATCAGACCACATGTTGTTTAGTCGTTTTATTTGTTCAGTATAGTTATCATACGTCTTATTAATCTGCTTTAGTAACTCCTCGTATATTTTCAGCATCTCCTCACTCATGATATCACCCTCTCAATCTCAGCCTTTAACTTCTCATAAACCTCCTTACTAATCTTACCATCCCTGTACATCTCCTCAAGCTTTGCCAGCGATAGCTTAAGCTTGCTAATTTCCGGCGTTACTGTGGTCATCAGTAGTCTCTTATAATGCTGGTTAATTGTTGATTCAACCTCCTGGTATCTGGCATTCAATTCTTTAAGCTTATCACCGATCTTATCAAGCTTCTTCTGAATACTATCCTTAAGCTTATTATATGTGTCGTCACTAATGAGTCCCATACTCCTCCTAAGCTCAACCTCCTTAAGATCTTCACTATACTTATTACGAATCCTCTCAAGAATGACCATATACCTCCTCAACTTAGCCTTCTCAACCTCCCAATTCTGTCTTGTTGACTGTACGGAATTCTCATAATCCTTCCACTTATCATTAAGTGTCTTAGCATTACCCTCAAACCTAGATATTATAGATTCACTACTCCTAATCAACTCATCCTCGGCATCGCCAGCAGCCTCAACACGTACGGCAGTTGTAGCAACTGGTGCTGCAATAACCACCTGCTGAGGTTGTTGCTGGGCCTGCTGTTGTAATGGTTGAACCGTCTGCGAGGGCTTAGTCTCAGCCTTTACCTGGGCGCCTCTAGTTTTCATGTACTGGACATATATTGGGCATTCGAAATAATCACCAAAGCAGTACCATTGGAATGGGTTAATAGGTCTCTGTGCGTATGTACACACGTAACCACTTGCTGTCCTTTCAAGTCCTGGACAAACAGCCCTAGACATTATTAATAATCCCTGTATTTTAATTGTTTATATATGTTGCGTTGAATGATTTATGAAGGAATGGTCATGTTACTAATGAATTAAGATAGTCCTGAGGCACGCCGAGGTCTACGTAATTACCGTCAGTTAGGAAAACCATAATCCTCATACCACTCTGCCGTAAATACTCAACGTACTTATTCATATCAAGCCGTTCCTTACTCAGCCTCTTAATTAATGAGCCCTTCATTATGTATATGCCGGTGACTATCGGTAAGGTAATCGTAGGCTTCTCAAGCCAACCCCTGAATTCACCACTTGGGCTGACATCAAGCACGCCATATCTAGCGGTTAATCTGTATCTAATCGAGATTATGGTTACATCAGCATTACTTGATCTATGATAATCAAGCGCCTTTGCTAAAGGCACATCGGTTAGTACATCACCGTTGATTATGATAACATCATCGTTATCATAAATAAAATCCCTCACATACCACAACTGCCCCGCAGTACCTAGTAATTGATCAGCAATAACGAACTTAACGCCAGATATTAAATTACCTAGTAATGAAATTACCTTATCAGCCATATACGCAGTCACTATAATGACATCATCGTATTTAAAGCCCTGTGATTTAACCCAATTCAATATATATTCAATTATTAAACCATCACGAAGTGGAAGGTAGGGCTTAGGAACCAGGTAAGTAAGTGGTCTAAGTCTTTCGCCAAGCCCTGCCGTTAGAATCACTACCTTAATCATTCACGGTCTACATGTAATCCTTAAATCCAAGCTTCTTCAAATGCCTATTGATTACTGAGGCCTGCTTATCAAGCTTCTTTGCCTCCTCAACTATATCCCTCTCCTTAGTCTCCATGTTCCTTAGGTCGAGAAGGCATCTACCATCAGGGGCCATTACATGAGCCTCACAGACAGCGTACTGACACTTATAGCCAATGCAGGGCCCACCAAACAAGGTGCACTGGGTGATCGTTCTATTACCCTGCCTTACGATCTTCAGTGCTTTCTTGGCGCACCTGAAGTATTGGAAATTGCACCAGGTACCGTCGCAATACTTAGCCTTAACCTGTACGTTGACATTAACCTTAGACACGGTAATCCCCTAACTCCTATACACAGTGTAGTCACTACATATATAAGTTTTTTCCATTACTAAATAACTTAGGAATAACCAAGCCTACTCAGTATTTCATTGGCTAACTTGGCGTAACCAAGGGATTCAAGGAAATCAATTACCTCATTCAACTTAGGCGATGATCTAGCGCCCCTTCTGGTGACCTTGAGCGATGCCGTTGCATTAGCAAAAATGAGCTTATCTATTGGGTCAAGGTCCAGTACGGATGCGACTACGTAAGCCGCGGCAAAGGTATCACCAGCACCTGTGGTATCCACAGGTGGAACCTTAAACGCATCGGAGTACTTAACCTCACCATCCCTAAGAAGTAATGCTCCACGTGGACCAAGCGTAACTATCAACTCCCTAACCCTAACCCTACTCGCTATGTTCTCGGCGGCCCTAACAACATTCTCTGAGTGGCCTAGTTCCTTTGCCTCAAAGCTGTTCATGAACCAAATATCAACGTCATTCATAACATCCCTAATAACGTCAAGTCCCTTCCTAGCCAATGGCGTACCACCATCAACCGAGATTGTTAGTCCCATGGACTTTGCGATACGTTTTGCCGTCTCGATAATCTCGGTCCTACCGAGGGCCACGTGGACGTGCGAGATGCCATTCATGACATCACTGGTAATGTCATTGGGTGTTAATCCAAGGTTAGCCCCTGGATACCTAATCATTCGCTTGGAGCCATCGAGACCCACAATCACTATCACCGTACCTGTCTTTTCATGGCTAATGCGCTTTATGAACCTAGTATCAACACCCTCTGACTCAAGTTCCTTAATTAGCATATCACCGAATTGGTCATTACCCACAGACCCAAGGAACCTAGAGCCAAGCCCAAGCCTGGCAACCGCCACGGAGAAATTAGCCGCGGAGCCCCCACCGCCCATGTATGTCTCATACGCATCAATTGATTCATCAGGCCTTGGTATTGTGTCGGTCTTAACGTAAATATCTAAGTTCAGGTTACCCATTGACAGTACTACCGCTTGTTTCTTCACGCGTAGCTTTATTAACTGGGCTTATTAATTCTTAACCGTGGATAATGCGGTAGATGTAAAGAGGTTGCTTGAGCTTAGGGATAGGCTGGACAGTAGGATTAAGGAGCTTCAGGAGGAGCTTGATCTATTGAATGAGGTTAAGAGTGTCATTGATAGTATAATTAAGTCGCAGTCTATAGTTCCGGCTACGGAATTGATAAGCAAACCACAGGACCTGGGCAGGCTGGTTGAGACTAGGGAGATTAGGTCAAGGGTTGGTAACGAGTTGCTGGGTACAGTTGAGATTTACGAGAATGGGATGAGTATTAAGCCGATAAAGCCCTTCAATAAGGATAACACGGCATTCAGGAGGTTCTTCAGGGATAAGATACTTGAGGGCTTTAAGCAGGAGGATGACAAGTTGGTTAAGGACGGTCAATTAAGGCGTGAGGAGGCCTTCAGTTATGAGGTTAGGCTTGATGGTGATAATGTAGTCGGTATAGTCATTAAGAATTATAGGAGTGATGAGAGGCTTAGGGAAATAATTAGGGCGGCAAGGTGGATGCTAGAAAGGGTCCTGAAGGAGGAGGGTGGTGAGTAAACGGTTATGGGTTAGCGCCCTCCTCAATCTTTACCTTCTTCTGCTCCTTATACATCTCGAGTATCTCATCAACCGTTGTGGCCTGCTCAGGCGATTTATCGGTCCTGTAACGTCCAGTGAACCTTGGGAACCTAATGGCTAGTCCAACGCCAGGTCTAATAGCGCCCATACAACAGGTGTGGAGTGGGCTTAGGGTTATTTCCGCGCCAATTATTTCAAGGACCACGGCTGGTACAAACCACACGTCAGGCTCCATCTTGGAGACAACCCTTGGATGCTTATGCGGTATCCTATATGGATCAAGCATCTGCTTTAGCTTCACGAGATCCTCATCAGTAAATCCACTACCAACCTTACTCACAGTGTAGAACTGGTCCGTCTTAGGATCATAGGCAGCAATGAGTAGTGCGCCGTACGTGCCCGCCCTCTTACCACGACCCCAGAAGGCACCAACGACCACCAGGTCAAGTGTATCCGTTAACTCACTCCTATAATCACGCTTATACTTAATCCAGAGCCAACCCCTGGCCCCCATTTCATATATCGAGTCAGCCTTAATGGACTTGCACATGACCCCCTCACAACCATCGCTTATTGCCTCATGGAAGAATTTATCAAGCTCCTCTGCATCATTTATTATCCTCCACGTTGCCAAGTGAACATACTCACTGGGCTTAAGAACCTCTAACAACTTCCTCTTCCTATCAATGAGCGGCAGGTTTGTTAAGTCCTGGCCATCAATATACATGATATCAAACAGGAATATGTTAACCGGATATTCCTTCATCGCCTCCTTAATATCATGCTTCCTCTTCCTATGCATCAACTCCTGGAAGGGCCTAAACTCGCCCGTGTCCGGGTCAATGGCTACTATCTCACCCTCCACTATGTACTCCTTGGCATCAATGGCCTCCTTAACATACTCAGCAACGTCCGGGTAGGCATGCGTTATATTCTCAAGCCTCCTGCTGAAAATCCTAATCTCCCCATCCCTCGTCTTATGTATTTGGGCCCTCTCCCCATCATACTTATACTCAACCATAGCAACACCCCCCAATTTGGCCAGAATCTCCGTAGATGTACTCAACCTTTCAGCGAGCATTGGTTGTATTGGTACGCCAGGTGTCACGTGGATCTTAGCTAGGGCGTTCTGACCCTCCTGAGCGACCATCTTAGCTATATAACCAAGGTCTGGGTAAATGTGATAGGCCCTCTCAAGGGCCTCCCTGGGCACCTTATACGCATCCGACAAAGCATCGAGAATCGTCATGTCAGCGACGCCAAGCCTCAACCTACCGATCACAAACCTGGCAATGTACTTAGCCTCCTCAGGCTTAGCCCTTGAGAATAAGTACGTGAGGAGTTTAACCTTCGTATCCTGGGCACCCTCACCACTCGCCCTGGCTATCGACATCAACGTATCATAAACCTTACCCATTGTCAACTCCTCGCCACCCCCACCACCAAAGAACTCAAGTATTGACTTACCACCACCCTGCTGCGGCTTACTACTCATTATCCTCCTGGCGGTCTCACCAACATCCCCAAGCCTCTTATAGAGGTCCTCAATCTGCTTAATGGGCGCTCCAGTGGCGTTGGCGATAGCCCTGAAGGTGAGCTTCTCAGCAACACCGAGTTCTACGCCCTCCCAGTCAGGCCTTAATTGACCGAGTATGAAGTAAATTACCTTATCAATAACGTTAGGTGGGGTCTTCTTAAGGAGTGATGAGAGTAGCTTAGCCATGACAGTCCTCTGGGTAGTTGCCTCAATACTCTCAAGCGCCTTCACCACATCGATGAACTTAATGTCATTACTGCCTGTGGACATCAACTTACACACTCTATAAGAGATTAATTAAACCACCGCTCCGTAATACCCTAAGAATAAGGTTGGTTAGATAGGGCATTAAAGCTTTAATAGATTATCGTTAAACCTTAGTAAATGCCATTAGACCCGGACTCAGTATTAAACGATGTATTAAATATAGTGAAAACGCATAATAAATGGCGTAGGTTAGAGACGATAAACCTCATACCTAGCGAGAATGTGATGTCGCCATTGGCTGAGTATATTTACCTAAATGATATGGAGGGCAGGTACGCCGAGGGTACGCTAGGCAGTAGGTATTATCAAGGAACTAAGTACATCGATAAGCTTGAGGGTCTCCTTGCAAACTTAATGGGTGAGCTGTTTCACGCGAAATTTGTAGATGTCAGACCCATTTCAGGCACCATAGCCAATGCAGCGGTCTATGCGGCGTTGACGCAGCCTGGTGATACGATAATGTCAGTACCACTTAACTCAGGGGGTCACATAAGCCATAAAACAACGGGTGCACCTGGAATTCTCAAGTTGAAGGTTGTAGATCTGCCCTGGGATAATAATGAGTTTAATGTTGATGTTGATGAAAGTATTAAGTTAATTAGGGAAGTTAAACCGAAGATCATTATACTCGGCGGTTCTGTATATCTATTTCCACACCCCGTTAAGGAGCTCCTTGAGGCTGCTCATGAGGTCAATGCGGTGCTGCTTCACGATTCGGCCCACGTACTTGGCTTAATCGCTGGTGGGGCATTCCCGAACCCACTTGACCTGGGCGCCGATGTTATGACATCATCAACACATAAAACATTCCCAGGCCCCCAGGGCGGCGTTGTCTTCACTAATAGGGAGGATTTATTTAAGGTAATTCAAAGGGCGGTGTTTCCTGGGCTTACCTCGAATTACCATCACCATAGGTATGCCGCGACTGCCGTGACGGCAATCGAAATGATGAAGTTCGGTAAGGCTTACGCGGAGCAAGTCGTCAGTAATGCAAGGGCATTGGCTGAGGAATTACATGCATTGGGGTTCAAGGTCATTGCCGAGAATAAGGGGTTCACGAGGACTCATCAGGTACTTATTGATGTATCTAATGTTGGTGGTGGCAGTAAATCGGCAGTATTACTTGAGGAGGCGAACATAATTGTGAATAAGAATGCGCTCCCCTGGGATAGGGGCTTTAGGGATCCGAGTGGTCTTAGGCTTGGCGTTCAGGAGATGACTAGGTTTGGCATGGGTAAGGATGAAATGAGGGTTATTGCGGAGTTTATGGCGCGCGTCCTCATAAGGAAGGAAGACCCCAGTAGCATTAGGAAGGAGGTTATTGAGTTTAGGAGGGAGTTTACCCAGGTTAGGTATGGTTTAACACCGAGGGATATTGGCATTGATATTAACATAAGCATGTTAATGTAATGAGTCGATTAATTCTATGACTTAAGATTACCATGCGCGGCGGTGTTGTTTTTGACCCGATGGAATGGTTATTAGTTAGGAGTTACTACATGGCACTACTCCCCCAGTTGAACTTTAGGGGTGATTACCTTGCAGCTGAGCTGGCACCAAGCTTTTGTAACTACGATGGCGATTTAAGAGAGTTTAGGTGGGACGTCGTTAACATAGTAATGCCGCCAGCTGAAGTGAAACCCAGTGATGATGGTTTATTAATTGCCGTTGAGGGGTACTCCGTTAAGCTTCTTCGTGATTGGGGATTAAGCCCCGATATCGTTGTCACAGACTTCGACTTCAGCCCTGAGGAGGTAATTAACTGTGATTGTTTAGTGCTTGGCCATGCACATGGCGACAACATTGCCTATTATCCCAAGTACGCGTCTAGAGTTAGGAGGTTATTACCCACGGTTCAGGTATGGCCTAGGGGTTGTTCATTGCTAGTTCCTGGATTTACCGATGGTGATAGGGCCGTTTACCTAGCCTACTACATGGGTGCTAAGGAGATTAGGATTTACGGCTTTAATCCAGGTAAGGTCGTGAAAAGAGACGATGAGATTAAGAGAATGAAGTTAGAGATTGCTAGGACGTTGATTAATAGGATTATGCGAAAGGCCGTGAGTAATAATGCCGCGATGATTAATCTTATTTAGACATTACTGAGACTGAGTTGACTGTTGTGGTGCGATTGTTATTAGGGGTTTTTCTTTACCCACTGCGAATAGGTAATCCACTATTGTCCTGACCTCCTTACCCTCATTCGTTATTATCTTTACTGTGGATTCTCTCTTCCTGTAGGTCTGTACTATCTCAGTTATCTTTCCGTAGTAACCCACGTTCTTTCCATCAACGATTAATCCAAGCGAGCCTAGTTCCAATTTCACGTAATCAACGATCTTATTCTCGGCGATATCAATTAGCACTGAATCAAGCGTATCATACTTACTGCCCTCCTCATAGGGTAATTGTATGTTCCTGCCATCATGCAGGTTAAGCTGTATTTGCCCGCCCTTAACCATGGTCTTATTCTCAATCCTGCAAAGCTTATACCTAGCCTCCTCCTGGCTTATTAGTACTGGCCACAGGAACTTAGTTGGGTGTGGAACCATTCGGTAAACCTCATTAGTTGGCACAATCTCAACAACGTCCATTAAACCCACTGGGTACTTATAATCCCTCCTAACCTTACCATCAACCTTAATCAATCCCTTACCAATGACGTACCTAGCCTCCCTAAGCGTCTTCGCGTATCTAAGGACATCCCTGACAAGCAATGCCAGTGGTAAAGACTTAGCCAATGGATGCGGTCCAGGGCTTGGCCTAACAACCCACACAGCCTCCTTAGTGGATATCGGCCACCACTCAGGCGCTTGGTAACGCCTTAAGTGCCTACTGGGCATTAGGCATCACCGTGGGGAACCCCATTTAAAGGCTTACTGCTGCTTCTGTTCACCGCCACTGCCCTGACCACCAACGACGATTACCTCAGGCTTCCTCAATGCCCTAGCCTCCTTAACCTCCTCAAGCTTCTTTAAGTACTCCTCACGCTGCTTCCTAGCCCTCTCAATCGCCTCCAGCCTCCTCTTATCGCTGGTGTCCAACTCGACAATCATTACCTTTGATGGGTGTATTGGGTAGTAAACGGTTTCACCACTAGGTTTCTTCAAGGTTGCATTCTCCACGTAGATCCTCATCTTCCTTAAATCAACCTCAACCACCTTACCCCTAACGCCCTTGAAATCACCCCTCAGTATGAGCACGGTATCGCCCTTCCTAACCGGCAATCTCTTAACGCCATACTGCCTTTGTAAATCCTCACTAAGCCGAGCTGTCATTAACCTATGCCTAACATGGAGTGGCGCATTGAATAGTGCCTTCCTCTGCTTCCTCGGTTGTTTAGACCTTGTTAATGTGACCATGCAAGAACCCGCTTAAGCTAATTACTTAAAAATTTTAATATACCAAGGGGCTACGGTCAGGTTGAGGCGAGGTAAATGCCAACAAACATTATCACAGAGCCTATGATCTCCGGTACGGTTGGCTGAATACCCATTATTAAGTAGTTAAGCGTAAGTGTTAATGCAGGTACCGTGAATATGTAAGGCGTCGAGTTGGCAACACCAATTGTATTAACGAGCAAGTACCAGACGAGGAATAGGACTGCACCACCGACTATGGATGTACCCAATAAATTACCAATGAACCCAGGCACCCACTCAATGCCGGTGAACTCCCTAAGACCATCAACTAGCAATCCCATCGCAGTAAGTATCGCTGAACCGACGATGAACATGTTAGACACTACAATTAAGCCATCATTATTACCCAACTTTCTGAAGTATATACTGTACAGAGCCCAAAATATGGCGTTTATCATAGTAAGTAATGTCCCAATCAGCGAGACGCCCCTAATTATTGAGGAGACTCCATAAATAATAACCCCAACAAACCCAATAAGTGCGCCAATTACATTGAGCGTCCTTGGCTTTTCATGGATGAGTAGGATCGATAGTGGTATTGCAAATAGGGGCATTGTGTAGCCAAATATGGCCGACGAGCCTGGGTCGATATAAACCAGTCCATAGGCCCAAAGCGCCGTGCTTAATGAGGAAAATAAACTCAGGAGAGCTAAGTCCCTATTTAGTATTATGTAGTATTTACCGTTAATTAATACGGCAGCCAGAGCTAATAGGGCTCCGGCTATTGCGTACCTAATTGCCATGTAACCCAGTGGCGTTGCATATCTTAATCCGAATTTTACGAAGAAGTAATTAAATGATGCCGAGAATACGTAGATTAATAAGTAACTAATGAATAGTGATTTTCTCATCAACAATGCCGGGTTATGGTGTGCTTAAAAACCGTTCTTCCTGGAAATAATGAAAGGGATAAAAGGCTTGTTCCTGGGGATCTTTAGAGTATAATGCATTATTACGATAGGGAACCCGTCTTTAAGGAGATGAGGGTTAGGAGAATCCATACGGTGATTAGGGGATTTCCATTGACCTTCGTGTTAGCCCCTGGGGTCTTCTCGAGCGAGGATGTGGATGCAGGGACTAGGTTGTTGGCTGAGAATATGGTTATAATGAATGATTGGGACATACTCGACATGGGCTGTGGTTACGGCGTTCTCGGTATTGTAGCGGCGAAACTGGCGCCGAGGGGTAGGGTGGTCATGGTTGATATAAATAAACTCGCGGTTAAGTTAGCAGCCATAAACATTAAAATTAATAGGGTAAGTAATGCTGAGGTCCGATTAAGCGACTTATATAATGCGGTTCAGGGCGAGAAGTTTAATACGATAATTTCGAATCCACCAATAACGGCGGGTCTCGATTTAAATAGGAGATTGATAATTGAGGCTAAGAACCACTTAAAGCCTGGCGGTCTCCTTCAAATTGTTGTACCGAAGAAGTTGAGGTCGAGGTTTGAGGAGATTTTATACGGTAATTACGACATTGTGGAGAGATTGGCTAAGTCAGGTAATTACATAGCCTACGTGGCCAAGGTCATGGGTTAGCCCTTCGCCTCCATCCTACCTAGCCTATCCATAATCCTCCTCTGCTCCTCTCTAATCCTCTCAATCTCCTCCCTCAACCTCGCATACTCCACGCCCCTCTGCATCTGCTCCCTAATCTTTCTGGCGACATCCCTCGCATAACGCCTAATACGACCATCCAAGTCCCTACTAGCCAAGTCATCTAGCGCATCCAGGAACCTTGGATCCAGGGAACTCTCCACGGCAGCCACTGCGGCATACCTAACCCTGTAATACGGGTCCTTAAGCAACTCCCTAATCCTATCATAAACCCTCCTAATACCCACGAACTTACCCAGGGACTGGGTTGCGACCATCCTAACGAGGGTTGGTTTACCAAGCTCCGTGTACTTAATGAGCGTATCCACGGCCTCATCAGTGCCTAACTCGGAAAGTCCCTGTAGTGCGCCCTGGGTTATTACGTGGTTATGGCTTGGATAATTAAGGGCCTTAATGAGTTCCCCTGCGTAATCCATCATCCCCAACTTACCAAGTGATTGAGCAGCCTTTGACCTGACGTAGTAACTCTCGGATGTGTTTTCAAGGATTGATGTAAGGACTCTAGCTGCATCCCCATTACCTTTAAAGTTACCCAAAGCCTCCGCAATGGCTTGTCTAACCCTCGGGTGTCTCTCATTATTCAATGCGTTGAGTAACGCCTTGAGCGCGTCATCCGTACCTACTCTACCGAGTGCCCTGGCAGCCTCAGCTCTAACGCCCCAGAATGGGTCATTCATCAATGCCTTGCTTAACCCCTCAACAGCCCTGGCACTACCATCCCTCGCCAATGCATCAATAGCCTCTAACCTGCACATTATGTTATCACTACCTAACTCAGCGATGGCCTCCTCAACACCCTTATCACTACTCACTGACTTAACACCCACCTTAAACTGAGGATCTATGCACACGTACTGCGGCCTCTCGCTGGCTGGTACGTATATCGTGACCTCTCTCTCATTTAGTTCGATTCTAAGTAGGTCAACCTTACCGCTTGGGTATTTAATCTCAAATTCAAGGGGTAGCCTATAAATTGGGTATGAGTCATCGCCCTGTGCCTGGCTAATACTCAATTTAATGAACTTATTGCCTGGGTCGTAACTCCAGGAATACTTAATGACCGGGTGGCCAGATGAGTAAACGAATTGCGTGAAAAACCAATCAAGTGGTTGCCCAGAAACCTCCTCAAGCGCCTTCCTGAGGTCCTCCGTATCTGCATTACCATGGGCATGCCGTGTTAAGTATAGGTTTATACCCTTCTGGAAGACTTCATCACCGAGTAAATTACGGAGTGTGTGAAGGACAAGGCTTCCCTTCTCATATGTATGCCTATCAAACATCTCCTCAGGGTCCTTATACATCCTCGTGACTATCGGCCTCGCGTACCTATTGCCATACTCATTGAGGTAACTCCTAAGGTTTTGGTACAACTCGTACAAGAACTCATCACGTCCCTTGGCACGCTCCGTGTAAAGCGCCTCGAAGTACGTGGCGAACGCCTCATTAAGCCAGATATTAGCCCAGTCCTTAGTCGTCACATAATCACCAAACCACTGATGGGCGAGTTCGTGAGCTACCAAGCCATCTGACGTGAAGTCCTCCATACCTGGGCATGGGAATCTAGACCCGGGACAATGGGCATGTTCATCATGTAGCGTTGTGTCTGTGACTATGGTTATCGTTGTGTTCTCCATACCGCCATAAATAAATTCACTAACGGCAACATGCTTATAATTAGGCCATGGATACCTAACACCCGTGTACTCACTGTAAAACCTTATCATGTCGCAAGTCCTATAGAAACTAAACCTAGCCCTATCGCCGAATCCTCTTGGCACGTAATGCTCAATGGTTATCCCATCACAATCCTCCCTAACAACCTCGAACTCGCCGGCTGCAAAGGCTACGAGATACGCCGAGTGGGGCTTGTCTAACCGCCAGTGCCACAGTACCTCATCACCGAGATCCTTAGTCTCCACTAGAATGCCGTTTGAAACCGCGGTCCAGGTCTTCGGAACTATTATTAATAACTCGCTCGTGAATTTAACATTAGGGTAATCGGGCATTGGTATCCAGTAATGATTATCCTCACTCTCACCCTGTGTCCAGACCATGGGCACTCTATCCCTGTAATGCTCGTCCGGCAATATGAAATAGAGGCCCTTCCTGGGTTTCGTTTCGTAGTTCACCTGCACTGTGTGATTCCCTGGACTGATGTATACCCTGAGTACCCTGCCATCGTACTCAAACTTTGTGTCCTGCCCATTCACCTTAACGGATATTATCTTCATCTCTGCCGCATCAAGCTCGATATAGTCCCTGCCAGGTGGCACATCAATACTGTACTCTGCTA
The DNA here is from genome assembly GCF_000148385.1 of Vulcanisaeta distributa DSM 14429. Lineage (GTDB taxonomy): Archaea > Thermoproteota > Thermoprotei > Thermoproteales > Thermocladiaceae > Vulcanisaeta > Vulcanisaeta distributa. The sequence goes on from NC_014537.1 coordinate 1,449,109, forward strand.
ACCCCTCGATCGCCCTCTCGCTAGTCTTAACCCGTATTTGGGCCCTTAAGTGCTTTAGGGCGTAGCCGTAATGTTTAGGAAATTGAGGCCTGTAGTCAGGGTATACGAAGTTCCTACCAATTAAGTAGCCAGCCTTGTCAAAGGACACATGGTTGGGATTAAACGAAAATTAATATGTATTACCTTAATTACCTTGTTAGAAGAACCTTACCTTGAGGACCGATAATTTATAGACCTTGTTCTGTTCCTCAGTCTTAATGACCCTCTGACCAAGCAGTGGGAATAGTCTCTTTAATGTTAGGTAGCACTCCTCGTCATCGAGTATGAACGTTATAACAGAACCCACTGGCGCATCGCGGAAGTTCTGTATGGCCAGTGTACTACCGTATGGGCAACCAATACCCCTTAAATCAACTGTTAACTCGCCAACCCTCACAGGTTACCAATGAGTATTGGTATACTTTAGGCATAATGCACTGCGCATTTTTTGCATAGGTCTCTGCCACATGGCGTTAATCCATTTAGGTAATAAGCCTAAGGAGGATTTATAAGCCTCGGAATTAATAATTATAAGTTCATGTCCGCAGGTAGGGACTTTATTAACCAGGTGATTATGGAGATCGAGAATTCAATCCTAAAACCCCTCGAGGATATTGAAAGCAGCGCTGAGGGAATCCTTGAGAACTTGTCGGAAAGCATGAATATCGAGAAGCCCAAGGTAATAGCCACGGTGAATCCCACGAATGAGTGCATTGAGTACGTGGATAAGAATCAACAATGCCAGGTAATTACCGGTAAGTACTTCCCTGAGGAATCAATAATACTCATTAATTATAGAATTGACATGAACACACTTCTCCATCTATTCGCCCATCACGTACATGCGGTGGAGATGGGTAAGGCTAAGTATGTCAGGGTTAGGAGACTAGAGGAGTTGAGACTTCCCTGGGAGTTAAGGCCCACCGAAATTGTGGCTATGTACAGGACCGCGCAATTAGTACGTATGCTCCAGCCCAGGGCCTGGAGGATCTATAATGAGGAGATCAAGCCCAGGATTAAGGAGATTGATGAGAAATTCAATAGTGTGAGGTTTACGGTGAATTACATAGAGAGGCAGGTGGAGCACATACTGAGTAGTAGAAGGTCTATTCAGTAATATTTGTACTAATTATAATATAACTAAATTATATATCTGAATACTATCGTTTTATATTTTTATAATAATGTGATAAAACTTATAAAACCCTATAGCTTAATATTGCTTTGTATGTCGGTAACATGGGCTCTACCCTTTAAAGAGAAAATAATCCCCGAGCTTGGGAAGGAGAGGACTGTCGATCCTGAGGAGTACAGGAGAATTCATCAGGAGAGTCTTAAGGACATTGAGGCCTTTTGGTCAAATGTTGCCAGGGAGCTTGAGTGGTTTAAGCCCTGGGACAAAGTACTTGTCGCCGATCCACAGCCCCCGTTCTATAAGTGGTTTGTCGGTGGTAAGTTGAACGCATCATACCTAGCCCTGGATAGGCATGTTAAGGGTGGTAGGAAGAATAAGGTGGCCATTATTTGGGAGGGCGAGCCAGTTGATCAAAATGGTAATCCGCTTGAGGTTCGTAAACTCACGTATTATGACCTATGGCGCGAGGTCAATAGGCTCGCCTACGTGCTTAAGAATAAGTTCGGCCTTAAGAAGGGTGATACCATAGGCATTTACCTACCCATGATACCCGAGCTCCCAATAGCAATGCTCGCAGCCGCAAGGCTCGGCGTCATATTCACAGTGGTCTTCAGTGGATTCACGGCGCAGGCCCTGGCTGATAGGCTTAATGATGCGGAGGCTAAGCTTGTGATAACGGCTGATGGCGGTTATAGGCGTGGTAGGGTAATTAGGCTCAAGGACATTGTTGATAAGGCCCTTGAGCAGTCACCTACAGTTAAGAACGTAATTGTCTACAGGAGGGTTGGTCTTAATGACGTTAACATGGTTAAGGGTAGGGATTACTGGTGGCATGAGTTAATGAGTGACGTACCAATGAATACTTATGTAGAGCCTGAGCCAGTGGAGAGTGAGCACCCATTATATATACTATACACGTCAGGCACTACGGGTAAGCCCAAGGGTATTGTTCACGACACGGGCGGATACATGGTGCTACTCCACGCAACCATGAAGTGGGTATTCGATGCCAGGGAGGACGACATCCACTTCTGCACTGCGGACATTGGCTGGGTAACCGGGCATAGCTACATAGTATTTGGGCCGCTCCTTGAGGGCATGACGACTATAATGTATGAGGGTGCGCCTGACTACCCGAACCCGGACCGTTGGTGGGCGATTGTGGAGAGGTACGGAGCTACAATACTGTACACCAGCCCAACGGGTATAAGGACACTAATGAGGTTTGGCGATGACTGGGTTAAGAAGCACGACCTCAGTACAATAAGGCTCATGCACTCAGTTGGTGAGCCAATAAACCCAGAGGCCTGGAGGTGGCTTTGGAAGTTGGCGGGTAGGGAGAAGGTGCCCTTTGGCTCCACCTGGTGGATGACAGAGACAGGGGGCATACTAATATCCCACGCACCGGGTCTCGCCCTGGTACCGCTTAAACCAGGTACCAATGGACCACCATTACCTGGCGTCGATGCGGACGTCGTTGATGATAATGGTAACCCGGTACAGCCAGGACAGAGGGGTTACCTCGTAATTAAGAGGCCCTGGCCAGGTATGCTATTGACAATTTGGAAGGACCCAGACAGGTATGTTAAGACTTATTGGAGTAAATTCCCTGGAATGTTCTACGCAGGTGATTACGCGGTTAAAGATGAGGACGGCTACTTATGGATACTCGGTAGGGCTGATGAGGTAATTAAGGTTGCAGGACACAGGCTCGGCACGTACGAACTCGAGTCAGCATTAATACAACACCCGGCAGTGGCTGAGGCCGCCGTCGTTGGCGTACCAGACCAAGTTAAGGGTGAGGTTCCAGTGGCCTACGTGGTCCTTAGACAGGGTTATCAGCCCTCTGAACAGTTGAAGGCTGAGTTGAATAATAAAGTTAGGGAGCTTGTAGGTCCAATAGCCACATTATCGAACATATTCTTCGTGACTAAACTACCAAAGACCAGGAGTGGCAAGATAATGAGGAGGCTCGTTAAGGCCGTGGTCACGGGCCAACCACTGGGTGATGTGACGACGCTTGAGGACGAGGCTAGTGTTGAGGAGGTTAAGAGGGCCTACGAGGAGTTTAAGGCTGAGTTGGAAAAACTTGGTAAGCAAGGGTGAGTAAATGCCTGAGAAAGCGGCCAACCCAGCACCACTTGGGCTCTCGGGCTTCGCATTAACTACGCTAGTCCTAAGTCTATTCAATGCACACATAATAACCGCGGGTTCAGACGTTGTGGTCGGCCTAGCGGCGTTTTATGGAGGTTTGGCTCAAATAGTCGCGGGTTTATACGAATGGAGGAGTGGAAACACCTTCGGCTATGCCGCGTTCTTTACATATGGCGCGTTTTGGGAGTGGTACTTCATAACGGTGTTGCTCCTTGATATGCACACCATCTCCGTTACATCGGCCGCCATAAGCGCGGTTCTGGCTGCTTTCGGGATTTTCACATTCATTTTCTGGATATATACCTTCAGGCTTAATTGGGCGCTATGGCTAGTATTCCTAACGCTTTGGTTAACCTTCTTCCTACTCGCCGCAGGCTTAACAATAGTGGGCGGCTACGTCGGCATAATAACAGCATTACTAGCCTGGTACACAGCATTCGCAATGGTGTATCAAGAGATATTTAATAGGCCAGCACCGTTACTAAACTCACAGCCAATAAAGGCAAAGGCGGCAATGGCATAGATAAGGTTAATTATAGTCTATTTATATTTAAAACAGTCATTTGTACATTTATATTTAATAACTTTTAACTAAATTATCTCTAAACCATAGTATTAATAGATGGTGGTGAGTACTACTTCATGGGTGAGAAGGTTACTGAGGATAGGATACCCTGGGTTAGGCAGCAGGTCGCCATGGTATTCCAAAATCCATATAGTTCACTTAACCCGAGACTATCCGTTAAGGAGATAATCTCAGAACCACTTGGGTGTTTTGATGAGGATAGGGTTAGGGAGGCCATGGAGATGGTTGGCCTTAACTATAGGGAGCATGGCAATAAGAGACCTAGGGAGTTAAGTGGTGGTCAGGTCCAGAGGGTTGCTATTGCGAGGGCCATTGTTAAGAGGCCGAGGTTTATAGTCCTTGATGAACCAACCTCAGCTCTAAATGCGTCACTGCAGGCCCAGGTGCTTAACCTATTGATGGACCTTAAGGAGCAGTTGAAGCTGACTTATCTATTCATAACCCATAACATAGCCGTGGCGTATTACATATCTAATAGGGTCGCCATTATGTATGCGGGTAAGATAGTGGAGATGGGAGACGTAGATGAGGTATTCAAGAAGCCGATGCACCCATACACGCAGTTATTACTTAAGTCGGTGCCAACAATCGGCAAGAAGGAATTGGAGCCACCAACCGGTGAGGTGCCGAGCCTAGTTAATCCACCGCCTGGCTGTAGGTTCCACCCGAGATGCCCGTACGTGATGAGTATTTGTAAGGAGAAGGAGCCGCAGTTGGTTATGGTCAATAATAGGCAGGTTGCCTGCTGGCTATATCAACAGCAGTAATACCTCTTAATTTATCCCTACCCAGTTTTATTCAGGGTTGCCGGTTTATAAGCGTGCAGGAGGTAAAGGTAAATGTGGTTAACATAATTAAACCAAGGGTTGAACTCGTACTCACCTGGGGTAGTGAGGAGCTTGTCACTGCAATGACCGACGTTGTTTATAGGGCCTACTCAATCGAGGATGCGCTAAAGAGAGTTAGGGAGAAGCCCGAGTTGGTTGTTAGGAGGATAACGGGCTTCCTTAGGGATGGGCACCACAGCGTCCTTGAGTTTATGGGTGCGAGCTGGCTTGTTGAGGGTAGTAGGGCATTCACGCATGAACTCGTTAGGCATAGGATAGCGAGTTACTGGCAGGAGAGTCAGAGGTACGTGGACTACACCAAGGGGCAGCTACGCTACGTACTACCACCAGGCCTAGCCAGCCAGTGGGCCGGCCACCTGGATGGTGTATCGCAGGCCTATGTGAAGGCTAGGGAGGGCTTCGCACCCGAGGACGCCAGGTACTTGCTCCCAAATGCCATGGCAAGTAGGGTTTGGGTTCAGATGAATGCGAGGGAGTTCTTCCTGAACTTCATACCGCTTAGGACGGGCTTGGGCGCCTTCCACGAGATTAGGCTCATTGCCTGGCTCATGTTCGACACATTGATTGATAAATTCCCAATAATCGCCAGGTGGGTGTGGGACAACCTACCCAAGCTACACCCAGACTACTGCAGGGGCATTGATAAGCTTGACAGCGCCTACGGAACAAGCGACTGCAGGATAGTGAGCATAAAGGACGCCTTCAACAAGTGGGGGATGGAGATCCCAAGGAGAATCACCGAACTCATCACTCACTCTTAATGAATGGTGTTATCATCGGTCTCGCAAATCCAGGGACTTGGTTAATCAGGGACCTAGGCAGTGGCTTGAATATGTAGAGGGCCGCGATCAACACGGCTATGTTTATTAACTGTATTAATGGCCAGGTGATTGGCAGGTCGGAGATCAGTAACGTGCAGGAGGAGATCAGGGTCAGTACCAGGGATAAGCCAATAACCAAAACATCAATGCTTCGAATGCTCCACCGCTCACTAAACCAGAAGACCACTAAAGTTAATGCATATATTAAGTAATTACTGGCTATGGCCATGTAAATACCGAGGGAGTGAAAGAGTACGTATGCGAGTATGCCAAGGCCCAGGCCGGCGATGTTTGCGATTAATGCATACCAACCCCTACCAACGACCCAGTAGTAGGATGTGTATATATTGACTATGACGGCCAACGGCGTGTAACCGAGCAGTACCGAGGCGTAGGGTATTGACTTAACATACCCACCACTAATAATCCCTATGGTCGGCAGAATAGGCAGGGCAAGGACTATTAGCTGGGCGAGGAGGGATGCGGCTATGAAGGATGGTATTGCGTAGTCACGGAAAGTCCTACTAACGTCAATACCAATACCGAGCCCTTGGGACAACCTACTATTCATCACGGTGGATACGGCAGGGCCCAAGGCAGTTACGGCATTAGCAATTGCGGATGCTAATCCATATATACCCGTGAATTCAGGGCCAAGGTATACATAGACAAGGTACATCAGTAAGTTATAGCTTAAGGTACCCATGTAGCCTAGTAACCACGATTGAAAACCAAACTCAAGAAACCCCTTTATCCTATTTTTCACGACGCCAACCCCAGCCAGTGGATCGGCAATGCCCCTAACAATACCCAGGTAGTAAATGAACTGCGCCAGGGAGCCCAGGAACACGGATATGGCTAACGCATAGACGTTACGCATTATGATTATTAATAGTACTTGCATTACTCTCATGGCAAGTATGTTGATCGTCAAGCCCATGCCTTGAGACGCAACCCTACCCACTAACCATAGGTAGAGACCCAGGGCGCCCGCGATTGATTGAATGAAAACAACGCCCACGTATATATATGCCGTACCGAGCATCCACCTGGGTATACCATTACCAATGTAGAATGGCGTTGCCAACGCAATTAGTAGTCCGTAAATCACGGCCATGATCAATGACATGAAGACCATGGCGGAGAAGTAAGGCTTAACGTCACCACCTCTGGCATACTCAATGGCGCCCTCCCTGGCAATGGCGCCCGATATGCCGGGTATCGGTATTAAGGCACCTATTGAGTTTATTATGGCAAAGAGCGCGTTGTAGTATCCGTACTGCGTCAGTGGTATGTACCTGGTTAAGACAACTATGTACGCAATGGCTAATGCGTAATTAGCCGCGGTAGGTAGGTAATTCAATACGACAGCTAAAACCGTGTTTTCCCTAACCATTCACGAGAGTGCCATTACTAACATTATTAAATATTAAGTATTATGCATGTATTAGTTTAAACCTTATAAAATCATTTTTGACACAGAGTATTAATGTCAGTGAGTGGTGTCGTACTTGTCGCTGGTGAAGGGACGAGGCTTAGGCCATTAACGTATACATTGCCAAAGCCATTAATACCAATAATGGGTAGGCCCCTGGTCACGAGGATAATAGAAGAGCTAATGGGTAATGGTATTAACAACATACATGTGGTTGTTGGTCACCTCGGCTTTCTATTTAAGCAGGTGCTTGGTGATGGGTCGGGTTTAGGCGTGAATATTAGGTATGTTGAGCAGAGGGAGAGGCTTGGTATTGCCCACGCGATACATAGGGCTGTTGAGGATGGGGCGGTCGGCGAATTAGTAGTTCACCTTGGCGATAACTACTTCGGCGAAGGGTTAGGTAGGTTCATTCGTGAGTTTAGGGAGGGGGATTACGACGTGTACGTTGTCCTAACAAGGCATAGGGACCCCACTAGGTTTGGTAATGCCGTGATTAAGGATGGCAGGATAGTGAAACTCATTGAGAAGCCCAGGGAACCACCGCCAAATAGCTTCGTAATGACCGGGATATACATGTTCAGGGATTCCCACGACGTAGAGAGGGCTTTCAGCACGCTTAAGCCATCGGCTAGGGGTGAGTATGAGATAACAGACTTGATCCAGTGGTTCATTGATAATGGCAGGAGGGTGGGTTACTCAATAACCAATAGTTGGTGGAAGGACATGGGGACTCCTCAGGACATACTTGACCTACTTTACCTAATGCTTGATGAGGTCAAGCCAAGGATTGAGGGTGAGGTTAGGGGTGAGGTTAATGGCAGGGTTGTTGTGGAGCGCGGGGCGGTGATTGAGGGTAGGGTCCACGGACCAGCCTACATAGGTAAGGGCTCAATGGTTGGTAAGGACACCGTGATTGAGCACTACGTCGATATTGAATCAAACGTATCAATAAACGGCGGTAGTTTGAGCAGGTCACTGGTGCTCAGTGATGCATCGCTTGAGTTGGGTAGGGCTAGGCTCGTTGATAGTATTATTGGTCCTAAATCAAGGGTTAGGCTTAGCGGTGGTAATTATAGTTTAATACTTGGTGAGGGTAACAGTATAATCAGCATTGCTTAATAACTATCCAGCAACTTTGGATTCTGCTCAAGGAGCTTCTTATACCACCTAACAGTGAACCACCTATCCTCAGGCCTTAGGTGGCCGGTGAGTAATTCGTGGTATACCTGCTTAACACCATCATCCACATTATAAAGCACGGAGAAGTTCAGCACCTCCCTAATACGCTTAAAGCTAACTCTATAACTCCTGGCATCAACCATACCCCTAAACCTAACCTCACCACCAACGATGCCCTGCACAATCCTAGCCATGTCAATAACTCTAAAGTTCTGCTCATCAGAGCCAACATTAAATACCATGCCATTAACCCTATCACTCGGTGCCTCAAGCACGGTATTAATGGCCCTAACGACATCCATAACATGGACGAGAGGCCTCTCCTGCATGCCATCACCCTCAACGTAGATGACCCCCTCCGTGAATGCCGATAACGTCATGGCATTTATCACCAGGTCAAACCTCATCCTAATCGATGGCCCGTAGACGGTGGCAAACCTCAATGCAGTCACAGTAAACCTATTACTTGCCAGGGGAAGCACATCCTTCTCAGCCAATAGGTTAGCCTTGGCGTAGGTCGTTAATGGGTTTGGCTCGGTATTCTCATCAGCAATACCACTCTGCCTACCATAGACACTACAGCTTGAGGCGAGTACGTACCTAGAGACCCCAACCTCACTGGCAAGCTTAGCCAACCTAGCCCTAGCCCTATAATTAATGTCGAGCGTCCACTGAGGATTCAACTCGCCAGCAGGGTCATTAGACAATGCCGCAAGATCCACAACAGCGTCAATGCCGTTAAGTACGTCCTTACTTATTGACCTGGTATCGGCTTTAACGAGTTCGAAGTTCCTCTCACCAATTACGTGCTTAAGCACATCATCGCCAAAAAACAACCTATCAACGCACCTAACGCCATAACCCTTCCTAAGTAGGTATGGCGTTAATAACGTGCCTATATAACCACCACACCCAGTGATCAGGACCTTCATGTTAATATTAACGTTCACATTTTACTTTTAAGGATTTTCCAAGACGGGATTAGCAATCCACATTATGTATATGCGCTTGATAGCGTGATAAGGTATTTATATTTAATATATCACCACATAATGAGGTGTAGGCTTTGGTTGATGTTATTACGATAATCGCGGTGATAGTGAGCGTAGCATCATCAACGGCATCCCTAGCCTACTGGCTCGGCGGGAGGTTCACGGAGATAGAGTCCAGGTTTGGTCATGTTGATTCAAGGCTTGGTCAAATCGAGGATAGATTTAATAAAATTGAGAATAGATTTGATAAAATCGAGAATAGGATTAATGTAATCGAAGGTAGAATTAATGGAGTTGAGGAGAGGGTTAATAGAATTGAGGAAAGGATTGGTAAGGTCGAGGAGAGAATTATTAACATTGAGAATAGAATTGAAAAGATCGAGAACGGACTTAGTGGGATTGAGGATAGAGTTAGTAAAATTGAGGACAGAATTAATAGAATTGAAGATAGAATTAATAAGATTGAGGATAGGATCAGTAACATTGAGAATAGAATTAGCGGAGTGGAAAATAGGATTAATAGTCTTGAGATTAGGATTGAAAGACTTGAAAACGCGTTCAAGCAGTTCTCCGAGGTTCTCATAACGGCATTGGAATCCAAGGGCATATTTACATCGACGGAGGCCCTGACCCTCAGGAGCATGGTGAAGACACTGCTGCCGGTGCCAAGGACTAAGTACTACACGTGGGAGGTCTATGAGAGGCTCAGGCAGTTGCTTGATAAGGACCCAAATGAATACACTATGGCCGATATTGAGCAATTGAATGATATCGCAGATTTAATAGAGAAGGAGGGCTTTGAAGCAAATAGGAGGGACCTAATAGAGTACGCCTGGAAACTCAGGTACTACGCAATGGTCGCCAAGGTGGTCTTCGTATACCCAAAGCTAAGACAACAAAAATAATGATGCACCAACCCCGGTGCTAAACCCCACCATTAACCTTCAAGTTCTCATCATTAGTTTTAACCACGAGGTCACTAAAACGCCCCATACGGCAGTTTTCGACACATACTGACAAGAGACTCAAGTGCTAATTTAAACTGGACGTGAGCACACCAAACATCAGCTCAAGTAAGTATTTAAGGGGGGGGGGGATTAATACTAATCCTGAACTGTGAACACGGAAACCCTCGAGAAGCCATTGCCTAAGCCTTCCATGGAGGATTACGTGAACGCAAGGCTACTAGAAGCTTTAGTCGAGGCCAGACTTGCCCTCGAGTTCCTTGGTAGGGGTTTGGTTAGGAATGCAGCTGGCAAGGCTTTCCAGTCCTGGAGAGCTTTGCTCGCGGCATTACTGAGGCTTGAGCTTGATAGGTTAATGCAGGTAGTTAAGACCGATGAGGAGCGTAGGTGGCTAATGGAGAGAGCAATACCCAGAGTCCCAACGAGCAGGATGATGGCGTTATCCAAAATGCTCAGTGACATTGGGCATGCCGGGTTATTACCTGACACCGCATTAGCCCTGAGCCTGCACGATTATCAGTATAATGGGCCAGACCCCGACATGGCACTGTCGAAGTTTAGGAGTAGGAGTGACGCCGCAGCGGCGGTCCTGGAGCTTATTAGCGAGGTGGTTAGGCGTATTGAGGAGCTGAAGCCAAGAATCAAGTGGGGTAATGAGCTTGAGGAGGCTCTCAGGGAGCTTAAGGATGAGCTTAACAGGGTAGGGAAATCCTAAGATCTGCCAGAGACGTCACTCCATCCACGCCTCAATCCATTATTAAGGCATGATAAACATTTTTTAGGAACCCACGCATAATCGCGGACTCAGAAACACTTGATAAACCACTGCCTAAACTGAATGCTAGAGATTGCATGAGCGTCAGCTACTTAAGACCTTAGTCAAGGCTAAATTAGTCCTGGAATCCTCAGTGAGGGCTAAGTGCCGTGTTGAGTTGTGATAAGGCTAATAAGGAGGAGGATGGGGGTCTACGTCGTGGGGAGGGTTAGGCTGGGCTTTGCTAATTTAACGATTGAATTCGTGGATAGGGACCTCGCCCTTAAACTCATTGATGAATGGGCCGAGAAAAGCACCTTCCCAGTCCAAGTCATCTATGGACCAGAGGGTTGTGGTAAGACTGCGTGGCTTCTGCAGTCAGTGGAGTTGCTTAGGGATTACGGGTTCGAGGTTGTTTATGTGAATCCAATCAATAGGCTTGCCTTTGCTGAGGTAAGCATCAGTAGCCTTAGGGAGGAGTTCTTCAAGCTGGTTAAGGAGGCTATTGCACAAAGTGCGTTGGCTAGAATCGCATGGATAGCGTACAACGTGGTTTATGACGTAATCAAGGCGACCAGGGGAAAAATAGCCATCATCGTTGACGACGCATTCCAGGTAATCGGCATCAAGGAGTCCGCATTATACGTGAAGGCACTGCTAAACCTCATTGAGTACCCACCCGAGCATTATGAGAGGATAGTCACGATAGCAGCAACGAGCGAGGGCGTGTCGAGGAGAGAAATAGGAAGACACACGTGGGCTTGGATAATACCCATGTGGAATATGCCGAAGAACGGGTTCAAGCAACTTTATGATCAAATACCGGGCAAGAAGCCGGACCTCGAAGAGGTCTGGCGGTTGACTGGGGGTAATCCGAGGATGCTTGAGGAATTGTATAAAGCCAATTGGGATGCTGATAGGGTGATTGGGGAGTTGATTAAGGGTAAGGGCGTTGATGTTTTTGTAAGCTCGCTAAGTGATAGTGAGAGGCGCATGTTGGCTAGGGCTGTTGAAGATCCAGACGTGCTATTCACGAGGGAGGGAATACCACTAATGAGCAAATTAATCGAGCTAAACCTGGTACTCGACATATCGGACAGGAAGCCATACCTATGGATAGACCAACCACCACCTGAGAAAGATGAGGAACTCGGGATTGGCAGGCGCGTCGCGTGGCAATCACCACTGCATAGAGAAGCCGTGAGGAGGATGCTTGAAGCGCAATCTCAATAAGTGTTTAAGGGAGGGATGCAGTGAATTAGCCGTGGATGCGGAGACCCTTGAGAGACCCCTACCTAAGCCAACCATGGAGAACTACATCATGTGAGGCTCCTGGATCATTGATTGAAGCCAAGCTATCCCTTAAATTCCTCAGCAAGGGCTTGGTTAGGGATGTCGCGGGTTGATGAGGAGAATTGAGGAACTGAAACCAAGAATCAAGTGGAGTGATGACTTGGAGAGTACGTTAAAGCCTTGAAGGAGGAGGCAGGTGTTGGTAAAAGTTAAACAATTCAATACTGATTTAGGGAGTCGAAATGAGGGTATGCATACTTGAGGAATTCACAAGGCTTGGTGGCGGGCAGGTATATGCACTGCAGATGGCTAGGGCGTTAACGGAGCTTGGGCACTCCGTGGAGTTCGTGGTCACTGGTGACATCAAGGTTGACCCCAAATACCCAGTGAGGCACGTGGACGTGGGTTTCAAGGCGTCCTACGACCCAGCCTCACTACTCATTAACTACATAAACCATAGGAGGTTAAGGAGACTGCTGGGTAGGTATGTCGATGACTGTGACCTAGTCATAAATAATCACCCAAACTACATACCATACAACAAAGGCCCAATAGTGCTTCACGGGCTCTCCTTCGTGGACTTCATAATCGATGAGAATGGGAACATAAGAAACCAACTACTGTTTTGGGTACTCTCGAGGATTTACAGGATGTACGATGGCTCATACATGATCTACAACTCAAGGTACACAATGAACCTAGCCAAGAAACTACTGCCAAAAATGGGCATAGAACCAAGGCTCGAGTACGTACTAAGCCCACACTACACAATAAGCACAGACAAGATACCGGAGAAGGAGGACTACGTACTAACCCTGGGAAGACTCGAGTGGAGCAAGGGCTACAGGGAACTAATAAAGATAGCACCAAGAATAGGAAAGAGAATAATTGTGGCAGGCAGGGCAGACGCGAGGGAATCAAGGGAGGTAATAAGGGCTCTCAGGGGCGTTAAAAACATAGACGTGATGCCGGACATAGACGAAAAGACGAAGGAGGAACTATACAAACACGCATCAATATACCTACACCTCAAACCAAACGAGCACTTCGGGATAGCGGTACTAGACGCCATAGCCACGGCAACAATACCAATAGTACCAAGGACAGGAGGACCTTGGACAGACATAGTGGAGGAGGGAAAATACGGACTAGGATACACAAACACCGAGGAAATACCACAACTAATAAACAAAGCCGAAGAAATCAACAGAGAAAAGATATTCAAAGGCAGGGAAAGGTATAGCCCAGAGAACTTCAGGAGGAAACTCATAAAGGCATTATCAATGGCAATACACAGTAAAGATGCGGAATGAATTTAAGAATGGATGCTTGTGAATAATACTTAAATAATGATATTAGTATTGAAAATTACTACGCAACATGCAGTCAATCAATAGGCACGTCATTATTAATGAGATTGAAAAAAGGAAAATCATCATTAAATTGTTCTCTTTACCGTTATTAATTCAATTCTACATAGTATTTACACTCGGCTACCTAAACATAACGCCACGGCTATATAATTATGAAGTAATACACATATCAGCAATAGCGTTCACGGTCGGGTTCTTTCTGTTCATGACACCAACAATAACAAATCAAGTAAGGCAGGCAATAAACGACAAATACTACGCAGCAACACTACTAATATTCCTGGCAATAACCTACGAACTAACCTACCTAGCCACAGTACCACCATACTACGGACTAAGCCTAGGGGCAAGCCTGGACACGGCAACTTACTTACAATCCTTCGCTTCATTAACATACTACAGGCAATTCCTGGTAAGCTTCGTAGGACCATTCTTTAGTGTTCACGCATCACCAATACTACTCCTAATATACCCAATCTACGAGGTATACCCATCAATATTCACATTAATGACAATACAAGTCGTAATACTAATGCTACCAATACCACTAATGTATAAACTAGGCATGAAAATACTCAACAACCCAAAGCATGCACTGGCCACAGCACTACTATACATACTATACCCATGGATAATAACCGCATACGCACCATTCGAAGTAGTCACGTTGGCAGGGTCATTCATGGCGATGACACTAATAACCATGTACCTAAATGACAAAAAGGCTTATTGGGCATCATTAACCCTAGCCATGGCATCGATAGAATACGTACCATTATTCGGCATCGGACTAAGCATATACCAAGCACTATCAAAGGAACATAGAAAACTAGCCCTACTAACATTCATATACTCGATAGCATGGTTAATAGCTGACTACTACCTGGTAATGTACTTCAGTGGGCGGACACATAACATATTCTCAAATCTATACGGAGCAGCCCTAAGCTCACTACTAACAAACATAACAAACAAACTACTAAACCCCAACACCACTAAGGCGCTTACTATAGATCCACAAACGCGCACGGTCATGGACACAACCAACGTATTAAACGGCATAATTCAACAAGCCACCTCTCAATACAACATAAAGGTCCAATACGTGATAGAGGTATTTGGACCCCTGGCATTCATAAACTTCCTCGAACCACAAACAATACTACTAATGCCCTGGCTAGCGGCATTACTAACAAACTTCACACCATACTACATACCAAACGTATACTACACAATCCTCATAAGCGCAGTCGCACTGCCGGCAACAATATGGGCACTAAGGAGGCTAAAGATTGAAACGAGGAAAAGGGCACTAACGGCACTACTAATAATAAACACAATAACGGGACTACTCACGGGACCACTAACACCACTCTCCGGGCTATACTACGGAAACACAATACCAAACTGGAACGCACCAGTGGCCAACCAATACGACTTAGCCATGATACAACTAGCCAATTATATACCATGGAACGCATCAGTGGCCGTACCAGCCACGGCAGTCCCCTGGTACTCAATAACAAGGTATGGATGGGGAAACCACGGAGTACCATTCCTCGGACCAAACAGTAATACCCAGTACGTGGTTTATTCACCACTCGTGCCAACGGGATACCCATACAACACAGGAGGTAGTGAATATGGCCCATATGCCTTTGATGATGGTGCATGGATACTGAAGGCAAACTACACAGGGCCAATAAAGATAATCAACGGGTTCTACTACGAGAACACCTACATAATAAACCCAGTACTGCCAGGTACGTGGCAATACCCAATAGCCCAAATACCACCAACAAACATAACAATACAAATAACCACAGAAACAAAACCACAACAAGCAATAACACTACTAAACACAACACTACTCAAAACACAACTACAACAACCCCAAGGAATAGCCTGCGGAATAGGGCCTGGCGAAGTAATCATACCTGGAGGCACTTACATCGCACAACCAGTAACCATAAACGAAACAACAAGAATAAGCTCAATAACGGTATTCACATCATATGAGACCAACCTGGCCACAGCAGAATTAATAATATCAACAACACCAACACCTAACCAAAAAAGCACTATATACACATATACCTTTGGAACGCCATGGTGGTGCTCACCGCATTCCTGGACAACACCAATAACAGCAAACCCAGACATAACCCTAAAACCAGGAACATACTACATAATACTGACATTCCCAATACAAGGACAAACAATATGCGAACAAATACCAAACACACCAAAGGCACTACTCATAAACGCAACAACAGGACAAATAATAAAACAACTACCATGCACCCTAGGAACAATAATAACAACAAACCCACGAAGTAGTTTCAAGGTATCATTATCTAATGTAATAATAAATATATTAAGCAATGAAATACAGATAAATGGAAATGAAGAAATAATGATAAGTACCGTAGTTAAAAATGTGTCAGGGCTTGTACTAACAATAAACTCACAAAATACACAATCTAATATTCAATTAACTATAAAACTAAAGGTAATGACTCAAAACGCATCAGGCCCATTAATACCATGGTACTTAATACCTATCATAGGACTAATACCTGAGTACGTACTTCTTGCTCTAGCAATGTTAATGCTAGTTCCTAACCTAAGGAATTTAAGGTGGTAATTTTTAAATGTTATAAGGCTATACTTGATATTATGGCAAATATTATAATCAATTGCAGAAATAACCCTGTGGGATTAATTAAGAGAGCATTTATTTTCTTCATTAACGTTAAAGGTATTACATTTTATGACGAACTTCGTCTCTTAATAGCTGTATTAATATTTATATATTATATATTACGTAGGCTATTAAGGTTAGAAAATAAGGTTTATAACCTTTCGTATTACATACCAGGTAAAGATTCAGTATTAATAAGGTACCGTGATGAAGAATACGATGTGAAATTCATAATTAGACCTCGTAGTGGGGATTTCTACGATATATTAGGAGAACATTATGAATTAAATCATTGGCTAGCCTTAGTACTTAACACCACTAAACATGCTGTGATTGTTGATGTTGGTGCTTATATAGGTGGTTATACCGTTAGGGCTTGTAAAAAGGCTAAGCGAGTAATTGCCATTGAACCCTTAGAAAGCGCCGCAACTCTACTCCGTAAGAACGTAGAACTTAATAATTGTAATAACGTAGTATTAATAAAAAAGGCCGTATGGAAGGAACAAGGCAAGGTTCCTATGAAAATTGTTGAGTTTAATGAAGAAGAATCAAGGATAGATCATAATGGTAACATAATCATTGAAGCAGATACTCTCGATAATATAATAAAGGAATTGGGGATTGACCGCATAGACTTTCTAAAAATTGATATTGAGGGTGCCGAGGCAGAGGCAATACATGGAATGAAAGAAACCTTAAAAATACGAATTATCTAATGATAGAGCTAAGACCTAGCACATTATGGTTAATTAATGAGTTAAATAAGTTAGGGTTTAAGGTATTAGATTGTGTAAATTATGGCAACTTTATTAACGTGTTTCTACACAATGAGGGTAAACTAAATAGTACACACTTATAAACTTAATATAATCTTAGTATTAGTAAGCCCATGCCATCCTACGGATTACTAATATTTAATAGGAATGAAGTAGTTGGTACGCTTCGCCTCATTAAGTTACTTAATAATACCGTAGATGAAATCGTGATTATAGACTCATCTGACCCACCCAAGTATAGGGAGCTCATGGATCGATTAATGAAGTATGGCTCAAAGATAATAGTATTCAAGACTATACCATTAGGACATGTAGAGCCGCTTAGAATGTATGGATTAAGTAAAATAAGTACTGACTACGTGTTACTTCTCGATACTGATGAAATACCTAATGATAAGCTTATCATTAATTTAAGGCGATATAATGAATATGATGGGTATATAATTAATAGATACGAGGTTGCTCTTAGAACTATTAGTGAGCAAGTACGGTTATTTAAACGAAATAAAGTACTATTTAGAGGCATAATTCACGAAAATCCAGAAATACTAGGTAGCAAGGCCAAGCTTTCTAACGGTGAGTATATAATCCATTTAGCTGGTAAACTTAATGCATCAGCATCTAATTATAGCAAGTACATTATAATAGAGTTATTTTCAAGATATCCTTACTTACTTAATAATCTATTAATTAATAGATTTAAAAGGAAAACCTATTATAAAAGTACGACAATCGTTCATGTACTTAATGCTATTTTAATATTAATTTACTTTAAAGCCATGAGTTTATTAAAGCCAGGAGATGCCGAGATGTGGTTTTCTTATTTTATGGATTTACTTAAAATATTCATAAATATCCCCAGTAAATATAGAAAAATCTTGATGAATATTTCTCAGGAAATATACGAAAATAATGGCATCATTAATTATCTATGTTTAAACAACCCAAACATCGTTGAATCATTGACTGGAACATATACATGGGATATACCTGGGCATAAAGTCTTTCAGTACCTCATACTCTATAGGTATAAGTATAAAAAGTGCGCACAGGATTTTAATGATGTCCTTAATGCCTTTCACCTAAAACCTCATAAATAAAATCCAGGGTTTCCTGAGCAACCTTCTCCCACGAATCATGCTCCTTCAAGAACCTTCTCGTTCTCTCATCCTCATGTTCCTTAACATACTCATCAATACTCATGTTAATTATTCTTTTCGTTTCATGAGCTAAACTACTTATATCGTACTCACGAACCATGTGTACAGGCTTTAATCCACCATACACGAGCCTTATTGCCGGTATATCATAAGCAACGGCAGACGTACCTAACGCGATCGTCTCAAGAATAACTAATGGAAACGAATCGACGTGGGAAGGATATATTAAAGCCTTTGCGCGTGCTACATAATCGTACAATTCATTAATGGGTCTATAACCCATGTACTTCAAGTTATTAGGTAAATTACGTAAAAATCTATCCCTTATTCTATTAGATATCGGGCCAAAGACTAGAATATTAATATCATGCAAATACTTAGCCACCTTTATTATGTCCCATGCACCCTTAGCAGGGGTTAATCTCCCAAAGAAAACGGCGTAATCCCTCTTATCATAGATGTTACGGTATCTATAGATTAAGTCCTTATCGAAGGCATTGCCGTAACGATAAATTCTTAACTTAACTCCATACTTATTCGATAATTTTTCAATATTCGAATAGTAAATAGGTACTTGCGAAACAGATGCTATGCCACGAAGCATGCCGCCCTTCATAGCCATACTGTAAATGGCTTTAGTAAGTCTATGTTCTAAAAATACGTATGAATCCTCAAGCAACCCATAAATACCATCAACATGCCTATACCCTCTTCCAAACCATTTAAAGGTCCTAAAGGGTTCATTTTGAAGAACCTTTATTATCGGGACATTTAACTTCTTAGCAAGGTATAAGGCATATACAAGTGAGATACCACTTTCATGAACATCTAATATTACATCAAACTTAATGTTATTATGCATTAAATCATTAGTTAA
This sequence comes from Vulcanisaeta distributa DSM 14429, assembly GCF_000148385.1. Taxonomy (GTDB): domain Archaea; phylum Thermoproteota; class Thermoprotei; order Thermoproteales; family Thermocladiaceae; genus Vulcanisaeta; species Vulcanisaeta distributa. The sequence goes on from NC_014537.1 coordinate 1,468,203, forward strand.
CTCATTGATTATAAATTTACAGTAAACTTCATTATTAATTAAAAATTTATATAATGCCATGAGCATCTTTGATATATTATTACTATAATTAAGGCATAGCTCTTGAAAACGATAATTAATGTCATGAACCATTAATCCATATTTTCTAATTTCATCCAATGAATTAGACGTAAAATGAAATGGTTCTTCAAATACTAAAATATCATGTCCATAAATGTTTGTTAATATTTTTAATACCTCAACAGCATGCCTATGTGAACCACCAGGTAAGCCATCAATTATTGCAAGTATTTTCATAACCGTTATCTTCAAACTATTTCATATTCATATGGGTATTTAATTCTTTCGTATTGTTTATGCAGTGTTATAATTTTTAATTTATATTTTTGTTGGTATTATGTCTAGTTTCTGGCTATTTCACAGATCATATTTATGACTTTCTTTGAAGCATTCATTAGTTTATATTTTCACTTTAGGTAATTCTTTTAAGTTATGCTTTTTGGTCATTGGTAATGATTGTTGTTGGTTTTAATTGGCCTGTGGAGCATGATCATTCTGTTGCGGTTATTGTTGATGGTGAGCTTGTCTTTGCCAGTGAGGAGGAGAGGTGGACAAGGCATAAGCACTCACCCGGAGAGCCACCAATAAACGCATTGAAGCAAGCCTTCAAATACCTAGAGAATAAATACGGAATCAAGCCAAAGGATGTTGATGCATACGCAGTGAACTTTGACCCCAAATTAATGCCACATAAATTAGGCTGGTTCCTTAATGATACTCTGGATTTGCTTGGTATTAGGAGGTTTAGGGCTTATTGGTATGAGGGTAAGTCTATTATTAGTTCTGGTCTTGAATTACTTAGTTACATTATTCGTGGTGATTATTTGTCGTTTGTTGAGCATATGATTAGGTTTGTTGTTCATGATCTTGGTGAGGAGGTTCTGGGTGAGGTTAGGGTTGTTCCTGTTCCTCATCATCTTGCCCATGCTGCCTCTGCCTACTACTTCAGTGGTTTCACTAATGCCACTGTATTGACTGTTGATGGTTATGGCGAATATGAGTCTACGGTTGTTTGGAGGGTGAAGAACGGTGAGTTTGAGAAGGTGACGTCATTACCAACTTATTATGGTTCTATTGGACTTCTCTATGAGGAGGTTTCCTGGACTATTGGTTATGATCATCTTGAGGGCCCTGGTAAGGTCATGGGGTTGGCGCCCTACGGTCAGAGGTCGAAGTATTACGAGAAGTTGAGGTCTTACTTTAGGTTTGATGATGGTGATTACCCGTACTACATAACTGTTGATGGTTCTAGGCCTAGGGTTGTTAAGGGTGGTGATGCTGTTTATAGGAGGCCTTACCGCCTTATTGCTGATTCCCTCTTTCCTGGTCGTGTTCCCTGGGATCCCCGTGGTGATCTTAATCGTGATGCTGTTGACTTGGCTTGGGCTGTTCAGGCAATTACCGAGGAGGCCATGCTTAGGCTTGCTGAGTGGGCTAGGGGGCACACTAATGAGCAGAATCTTGCCCTCGCCGGTGGTGTGGCTCTTAATGCCAAGGCTAACATGGTTATTCACTACTCCAAATTATTCAGTGACATGTTCATATTCCCAGCAGCCAATGATGCTGGGACAACGGTTGGCGCCGCTGCCTATGTTTACGAGCATGTCCTTGGTGGTAGGATGAGGAGGGGGAGGCTTAGGACTGTTTATTTGGGTCCGGAGTATGGTGATGATGAGGTTAGGAAGGTCGTTGAGCGTAGCCGATTCAATGCAGAATACATTGGTGATGATGTTAATGAGGTTGCCGACTTAGTCGCCAAGGGCTATGTGGTTGCTTGGTACCAGGGTAGGGCTGAGCTTGGGCCAAGGGCACTCGGCAATAGATCCATTGTGGCTGACCCTAGGAGAGCCGACATGTGGAGGGTGGTAAATAACATTAAGGGCCGTGAGTGGTGGAGACCACTCGCCCCATCACTACTCGTTGAAGATGCCAGTAAGTACTTCATTGATCCGGTGCCGCATCAATTCATGATACTGATGTTCAGGTTTAGGGAGGGAATGAAGGAAGTCGTGCCAGCCGTATACCACGTTGATGGGACTGCAAGGCCGCAGACGGTTGCCAAGGACGAGAACCCAACTTGGTACGAACTCATAAAGGCGTTTAAGGACATAACAGGCGAGGGAATAATACTGAACACAAGCTTCAACCTAGCAGGAGAACCACTGGTGGAGACCCCACAGGACGCCTTGAAATCCTTCGCCCTCGGAGGACTAGACGCAATATACATACAGGGCTGGCTAATAAGGAAGAGGTGAGGTTAATCCCCTTCTTTTAGCGTTCTTCTCACGGCTTCTCTGTGTAGTGGTGTTTGCCAGGCTAGGTCTTTTCCTATCCCTAGTTCTGGGTCTTTTTGTGGTGGCGGTTCCCCTGTCCAGTACCATGGGTCTCTCCACTCCGGTATTTCCATGATTAGGTTTTGCTCGATTAGTTTATTCATGAGTGGTATGCCGTCCCTGGTCATGAGTGTGTCTGGGTCTTCAATTGCCTTAATTAGTAATTGCCTCTCTCCATTGCTTAGTGATGCTGTGAATGTCTTGAGGTTTTTGCTCATTATTAGGTCGCTGATTACCTTCTCGGTATCCCAACCAGCCCTGTATAGTTCCACCAGCATCTTTGGGTTTCCACCTGTGATTCTCCAAATAACGTCGAAGTTAGGCTTATCGCCGGGTAATTGATTGTATAACTGCTTGAATCCCTCCCTCGGCATGTTCCACATGGGCCTCATGTCTGCCCATCTGTGGCGCTCAATCTCGCGTCTCGAAACTCCCTCACTCGTGGCTACCACCGCAATGACTATGTCGTATGTCCTTGGCGGGTATTCAATCAAACCCAGCAGGCCCTTCACGTAAATCGCCGCCTTGTCTAGACCTATTGCCTGGAACACGTCGTCGGCCAGTACCGCCACCTTCTTTGCGCCTGCCTTCATGATTTCCTTAGCAATGTCCACCACGGCCCATGCAACCCTCACCCAGGTATCGGCCGTGGCTTCCCTGAGTATTTCCATTAGCCTTGCCTTGACATCTGTTATTCCGGTTTCCGCCATTACCTCCTTCTCGACTGGATTTACATAAACCACATCGAAGCTCAACTCCTTAAGTAACTCAACGGATTGTTTTAGCCATGTCGTTTTCCCACAACCCTCAGGTCCATAAACTACCTGAACCGGGTATGTACCCTTATCGGCCTATTCCTTAACACGTCTCATTATTAGGTCTCTGTCCACTAACTCGACCGCTAGATTTGCGAAGTTTAGCTTGATCCTTCTCACTGTGTTTGATAGGTTGTTCTTTGTTTATTTTTCTTTCCTGTCTTAGGTTTTGGTGTCGTCATGTTCCTTAGTGTAGTTATTGATGCGTGGTTTCATGTATTTGCCATTCTATTACCGCTCCGTATATTGTGCATGTGTTCAGTTCTTGGCTCTCCTGTGTCTCCTTGTCCGTGTTCACGTCAACGGCCAGGCTTCTCAGTCGTTCATTAAGCACCATCTATAGTCACAAACTCACATAAACCTCAAATATAGAATATTATTTTAAAATGGATTTCGTTTGGTTCATGTCCATGATTTTTCGTTATGTGGTACGTGCTGTGTCTGAAGCAGATGGTAGGTATGGTTAAATCCTTAATAGGTGTCAGATTACTGGGTTCGATGATGACAAAGCTTTATTGGTATTTAATAACTTGGTGAATGGGATCAGTGGTATAGTGGAGCTTTATCATCCTGTTGCGCCCTGATACTTACTTGGGTTATGACTTATAATAGTTGCAGTATCGCTTTATGGTTTTGTCCTTTGTGGTGGGTATTACGGTGATGATCTTTATCTTCTTGCCATTATACTTGATGGGTGTGTAGATTATGATAACCATAACATTACTGCATTTATTGATGGGCATGCATAATATACGTTGATTGTTACGGGCATTTACGTACTCTCCGTTGCATGCATGTTCTATTGCCTTTATGATTTCCTGCTCAAAGTCGTCAATACAGACTCCACTGGACTTAAGTTCATAAATCCTTAATCGTAATCTCTGTTCAGCATGAAACGTTAATTCACACATCATTTCATCGCCAGAATACTGACCAATTGAGTATTATACATGGTGAGCCGAATTGGTCCCTATAGTCTGGATAGAAGGATATGTTCGTTGGTTTGATTATAACCTCCTTCTCATCACCATCGCTTAACTTAAGCTTTAAGACGCCATCATTAATAACTTCGATTCTCTCGGCCTTGGCTGGTCGGCTCATTATAACGGTTGGGTTGCATTGGGGGCCTGGTCTTGGCTTATTGGTTTTAGTTGAGACTATCACGTTTACCCATATTGAGTAGTTATTCTCGTACTTGAGGACCTTAAGCACCACCGGTAGTGCTGTAATGGTTAACTCTTCGTCGTCGACTAAGGCCTTGATTACCATGGGCTTCATTGAGGTTATTTCGAAGTCTAAGTCGAGGTAATTATACATTAGGACCACTTATACGGCAGGCCCTACCCTAACCCTACTTATGAAGCGTGCTAAGTCCTTGTCTTCGGGCTCGATACTTATGTACACCAGCCTACCCTCCTCATCAATGCCAACAGTGATGAGGGCCAAGCCCTCCTCAGACTTAACGGGTGACCTATCGCTGAGAATTATCAACACATTACCAAACTCCCTATCAATACTCACTTGGATGGGCGGTGGAGTGGGGTAGGGGTAGTTACCCAATCCTTGGGCTACGCCACCGGGGTTACCGAGACTAATGGACATACTAGATAATGAACTTAATCCGAAATAAATACTTTATCCATCATCGATGGTCAATTCATTGTATCATGAACCGAGGAGCACAATGAAGGATGAAACCTAAGCAAGGAAAAGGCGATGTGAAAGCCGCAGGTACTGCCGTCAATAAATCCGAATCCTAAGCCCTCTTCAGCACTTGGCTTCACGGCGCTGTGAAGCAGGCTTAACTATGGATGCCTAATCTTACTTTCCCATAAATGCTCATCAACATTTTAATCGGCTCTACGAGATCCTTGGGCCTGTGCTTGCCCCTGCTCAATGCCTTGAGTACATGGGTAGTTCCAGGTCTATTGAGGGTCATTAAGGGCTGTTCTCTAAGTCTTGGTGCTTTAGGTGTTTTTAATTGCTTTTGTATACTTTTTAGTGCTATTAGGCGTGCCGATGCCGTGTGCCTGTCTAAGTCCCAGAAAATTATAAGTCTTTGAAGTTGTAAGCCCTTTGGTGACCTCGGGGGTTCCGAGAGCCGCAGGGCCGTGAGTCACTGCGGTGAGGGGCTCCGAGCGGAAGCGTGACGAACCACCTACCGTGATTGACTACTTCTAATCGCGGTAGGCTGGGAACGCTTTGGCTTATTTTAGATCGGTTGAAATTTAAGTAGATTTAGTGCTATAATCGCTTGGTTTGGTTTAATTATGAGCTTAGTTATCGGGCGGGGTTTAGGCGAGTTGGAATTTCAGGAGTTGAATAGGAGGTTGATTTATGCGTTGTTCAGGCGTGGTGCTGTTGTTCTTGAGTCGTTGAGGGATTGTGTTGGTGAGGACTGTGTGACATTGGCTAGTGAGGTTATGCGTGATGTTGATGCTGACATTAATTACATCATTGGCAGGATTAGTGATAGGGGGCTGTGATTGATGTGGTTGTTGATGGCGCAAAGATTATTCATTCAGTACTTAGTGCGTTTGCTGGGTATGGTTTATTGAGTACTGATTTTAAGGTGATGCTTGAGGAGCTTAGGATTAGTGATAATGATGATAATGGTACAAAGATTAGAAAGGCGCTTAATCTATATAGGAGCTTGGGCGGTATTTTCATGCATATGGCTTGCAGGGCTCATTACAAGGGTATTAGGGTTGGGAGTATGCTCATTGATAAGTACCTATTACTTCTGGGTATGGCCATTGATAATGCCCTCATTAATGAGTTCAATAATGCGAAGCATCTCTTGGCTGCAGCATACTTGGCTCTTTACGGTAAGGAGACTGAGGCAAGCATTGTGCTTAAGGATGTGGGGTTTAATTACGATGCAGTTGATGCGTTCTTAGGAGCATGTGCTATATTTTCGGAAATGTACGAGCATGGAATACGATTCACGGAAGATGATTTAAATGAGGAATTAGGATGAGTGCGTTATTCATCGATACAAGTATCCTCGTTGAATATTACCTGTGCACACACGATACAAAGTACCTAAATGAGCATTATGCATCTTGTACCTTATTGATAAACACCGTCTTTAAAATCTTGGAAATATGGTAATAAGTGGCTTAGTTAAGAGGGAGTTTCTATTAAAGCTTGTTGACAGAGCCGTTGAATCTGTCGTGATTACAGTTCCAATAAATCAAACACTTGAGGATTACGTGGATTACTTGACCGATGGCGTTATTTCAAGTCTTAAAATAAAAGTCATCAATACGGATAATAAAATCCTAGATATTGTATACCAATTGTATGGCATTGTCAAACAGCTAGTTAAAGATGTTAAGAAAAAAGTGCTAAGGGCCTTAGATAGGGATGCCATTAATGCGGTTCATGCCAGTATGATTAATGCCACATTCATAACTAAGGACCATTCATTCGTTGATGCTCTGAAAAAGTTATCTAATAATGTTAATTGCAATGAGAGTGTGATGCCTGATTTACGTATTATGAATTGTTCATTAACAATAATGCTGGGTACCACGCAATTAAAAATATAGGTAATGCTCCTTGTGAACCCTACTATAACTAAGGAGTAGAGATACGCCGTTGCCACTATGATCCTCAATACTAAATATCCGTAAAAACGTCGTACTTTATTAACCTACCCTCATTGTGCTCAAGCCAAACCCTCACTACATCCGGGTCTAAACTTTGCTCCGTGAAATCACAAACGTGTAGGTAGTTAGTCGTGCCCTAGGATTTACTGAACCAATTACTAAGTTCATTCAGTGGATCTCCTAAGTTCTGTAGCCATCTCTACCCATTCTCAAGGGTATTTGGTTCATTACCGTTATATGAAGCATTTTTATCTTTAGGGTTTAATCTTTGTTATGCGTTCTTACCAGCGTTGGGTTGATTGGCTAGATGAGGCTAGGGATGATTTAGATGCGGCAATTGATTTAATGAGGCTTGGTAGGTACTCAAAGGCTTGCTACTTTGCTCAGCAGGCTGCCAAGAAGGCGCTTAAGGCTCTTTTAATTAAGAGGTTGAATCGTTATGAGCATACGTACAGCGTTAGGGAGTTACTTGAGATACTTAGGAATAATGGTGTTGATGTTGGTAATGATTTGATTAGGATTGGTGATGAGCTCGATAGGTACTACGTACCAACACGATATCCCAATGCATGGCCTTCAGGTGCACCGCATAAGCATTACACAGAGGAGGATGCCAGAAGGGCCGTAGATCACGCGAGTAGGGTGGTGGGTTTTGTTGAGTCGAATCTATGAGGTTGCGAGGAGAAACAACATTAAGGACCCAAACCAATTAGTACAGGCAATTAACAAAGCCATTAATGGCCTGAACCCCATTGCTGCCTTCATAATTGGTTCGTTGGCCCGTGGTGAGTTCGTGATGGGTATGAGTGACATAGACCTGGTGGTCATAGTGAGTGATGAGCCACAATTTAGGGCTAAGGTAATTGGGTCACCATTGGGTGATGTAGAGGTTGTGGTATTCACGCTCGACGAATTCTGTAAATACCATATGGATAACAACATTATGCTTGAATCATTAAGAATCGGCATACCAATCATAGGCGACCCAGAGGATCTAATGAAGCAGTGTAAGCAATGAACGGCGACCCCACCATTAGGGCAGGTTTGCTCAATGACCGTTTGCGTTACTAATCATTAGTAACTAAATAAGTAAAATGGATTCCCAGGGAGCTTTGCATGGAGAAAGGTTTATAAAAGCGTTACCAATTATTGGTAACGCAATGGGTCAGAGACCGGAGGTTCCCCTGTTTGGTTTGGCGAGGTTGCTTGAGGTTATTGAGGAGTTTGAGTCTCGTAAGGGTCGTGACCCCTATACCCGTGAGCTGCTTGGTTACCTGCGTATGTGGGGTTATGGTGAGGACCTGCTACTCTTGGCTTGGGATTTAGGGCTTGTTGAGAGGTATGATGATTATTGCGACCCCAGGACCCAAAGGATTTGTAGGTTTAATAGGGTTAGTAAGAGAGGTCATGAGTTCCTGAGGCATTATAGGGCCTTAATGAGACTTCTTGGTCGGTCTGACGGTGATTAGCGATTTACATCACCGTTGAGGCTATTGTGGTGATTAAACCTATTATGAATAATATGCCGAAGGCCCTAAGCACCGCTGGTTCGTAGAGTTGTGGCGCTATGTTTGTGAAGCCCAGGGCCCAGACTACGTAGAATAGTAGCATTAGGGTGAGTCCAAGGATTAGTAGTGCCTTCCTTAGCCTTGGCTTGAGTCTCGGCCTTGATGTTAATGGCAGTGCGGTGGCTATTGGTAATGCCGCCAGGCTCATTAATAATGACTTGCCCGGTTCCTCGAGTGCCTTGATGACCGTTGGTGTTGGGCAGTGCGTTGGTTCCAGGGACTTTATTAATATTGGGTTTACGGTGATGTTCGTGGATATTACCATTGCGTTTGTCTTTATTAGTAGGTTTATTGATGAGTTAATCCATTCATTAACCGTAATCACACCCCTCAGTACGTATAATCCGCCTCTCGTTATGTTTGTAGCTATTGATTGATTTGCTACGTTCATTGATACTAAGAACCATATGGATCTTGTGGGTGTTGTTCCGTTTATCGTGTATGTCACAGCGTATGTGGGCGCAGTACTTGGGTAATTAAACGTGGTATTATCACTGATTATTTCCATGCCCGAACCTTCAGTCACGTATAGTATTAATGGTTGGTCTGTACGTATGTTTACTTCGTAGATTCCTGGTTCGACATTGGTGTTTAAGTTGAAGGTTATTGGGTATGGCTTCATACCCTGCGTAATTGGTGGTGCCTCGGCGGTTGAGTCTGTGATTACCTGCCCATCCCTGAGTAGTGCCAATGAGAGGGTGGCTGGTTGGTCTATGTATGAGATTCCGTAAATAATGATGTTGTGGATCCTTCCGGTGATATTTAACCTAAGGTTAAAGGATACCACAGATCCCCTACTCACTGGTAATACCACACCCGTGAGTTGCGTTGACATAAGTTGGGGTATTCGTGATATGTCGATGGCTGTAGCCACTACATACGTACCTGGCGGTATTGTCAACTCACCGGTACTTATCGAGATGCTACTTTGGTATAGCCCGCCAGGTATTGTTATTGAGGGGTGGTTCTCGGTATAGTTTATGGCGTTAATAATTAATTGATTAGCCACCACGTCATAATCATTCACCACTAGCGGGCCGGCATAACCCCTAATCACGAGTTGGTAATCACCGCACACTGCGTACGTACCATTTACCCGGCTGATGGGCATTATATAGCCTATGACCTGCCTACCTGGGTTTATGGCCATTAAGGAGTATGCCGGGAGTACCGTGCTCTCGATGTAGCCCCTTGGCGCAAGTGATGCAAGGCCATAAATGTAGGCGTAATCCTTACTTAATGGCTCCCAATTAATGCCAACCTGCCCAGTCCCTTGGTATGGGGGCCACATTGGCGATATCGGCGTGGTCAACGCCGTGATTATTAGGGCTATCACGAGCGTTAGTACGGCCAATCTATTCTCGCGCAGTTTATGTAGGGCTTCTATGAGCGTTATTATGAGTATTGCGGGGACTATCGCTGTAAAGCCCACGCCACCAAGTACAGCCGTTATTAGGGCTGGTACTGCCGTGCCCAGGACAGCCAACTGCATGAATGACGTGGTCGAGAGTAAGTAAATCATGTTGTTCAGTACTTCCTGCGCAGTCACCACATGGGTCAGCGGGTAGGCGCCGGCTATCCAGTAGTACGTGAATGCTATTAGGCCTATTGTCATTACGTACTGACTCGACTCATTAAACTCCCTCTTAACGAACCAGTGAGTTATTGGGACTAGGACATTGAGTAGGTCCGTGATTGGGCTTAGGAAGGCTAGTAATGCCGATAGGGCTGTACTAACTGGCCTATCATTATTGTCGATGTAGTAGTACATGGCTATGGCTAGTGTCGTTGATATTGCTTGTGGTAGCCATGGGTTCGTGATTAAGTTGATCAATGAGGCGTTGATTACCGATGCAAGGACTATGGCGGTTACGGGGCCAATATCTAAGCCCCTGACCCTACTTAGTTTATATGTGTAAATTGCTATTAATGAGTTTGTGGCCACTATGAGGAGTGCCATAAATACTGGTAAGTAGCCACTCATTACCAACGGGCCAAGTAATAGGCTTTGCCCAAGATCGCCAATGCCAATACTCGCCAGGCCCAGGGACTTCATAATTAGTTCTCCAAGGTCGTAATAATAACCGCTCCCATTGAATAGCTGCAGCCAAACGTAGATTATCTCAACCACGCTGACTATGTACGTGATCGCTCCAATTAGTGATTTGGCTATTAATTCACGTTTCATGAATGATTATGATTATAATGCGGTACATCTTTAATGCTTTACCTCGATTGAGTGTAGGCAGTGCCTAATACCAATTATTAAATATATTAATTCATTGATTACCTCGCCCAGGGACTTACCACTACTCATTATTGTGATCGGCATTTCAATCCTCAACTCATCACCGACAGCATTAATCATTAATTGACTAAGTACGTGATCACCCCTTACATAGCTCATTAATACATCCATTACTTTACCGAGTTCATTAACCCTTATTATGCATGGCACGTAGTTAATGCCATTAATGACATACTTGCTATAGTCCATGTCGCACTCAACGTGGATACCCCCCTCATCCCTAATGAGTGTGCTCACACTAATTGCCACTAGGTATAACTTTTTAAAGGGAATGCCCATTAATTGCTTTGATGTCATCAATTGAGGAATTAATAACTGGGACTGCGGTTGGGATTAAGGCGAGCGACGGCGTTGTATTGGCCGCTGAGAAGAGGGTTGCCTATGGATTCACCATGTTCAGTAGGTCGGGTAAGAAGGTGTTTAAGGTTAATGATAACATTGGCATAGCCTCAATAGGCATACTAGCCGATATGCAGGTCCTCACGAAGATCGCCAAGGCATACATGTCACTCTACGCCCTAGACACGAAGACCAGGCCAAGCATTAGGTCAGCCGCCAAGCTCCTGTCATACGTGCTATTCGCCAACAGGGTACTACCATACTTCGTGGAGGTTCTGGTCGGCGGCGTCGATGATGAGGGACCGCACCTCTTCATAATGGATTCGCTTGGTTCTCTAATCGAGGATGACTACGCGGCTGTTGGCACAGGCACGAAGTTGGCAATCGCAATACTTGAGAGTAATTATAAGCCCAGCATGACTGTTAAGGAGGCCAGGGAATTAGCCATTAAGGCAATTAACCAGAGCATATCCAGGGATCCGGTCTCTGGTGATGGTATTGATATACTGACAATAACGGGTAATGGCTCAGCCGAGGAGACAATACCACTACAACCGCTGCGATTATAAAATTGAGTGTGCCCCGCCTTGGAGGAGCACAGCCTCATCGGTGGGTTAATCCCAACTCAGTCGGCCCACGCCAGCGGGGCTATTTAGTAGTAATAAAGGGTGTTTTAGTACCTTTTACCGTAAAGACTTAAGAACTGCCTATACACATGTCTTCACAGGTGATGTGCCTCCACGGGACTGAGGACCTGATGAAATTGGTCTTTGCTGACTTAATGCGTTTTATTATTTGCGTTACCAATCATTAGTAACGCAAACGGTTATTGAGCAAACCTGCCTTAATAATGCCGTACGTCGCTTACCTGAGGTAGATTTTTATTCATGGGCGTTTACCTTTGCCTGTAATTGTTGTATGGCCTTGATATTGGTTAGGTATGGTGAGGTTGCGATTAAGGGAGCGGGTACAAGGTCTAGGATGGAGAGGTTACTCATGCATAACATAATCAGTGGTTTGAGGGGTATTGGTGTTAATGCTAAAGTTATCAAGTCCCAGGGTAGGTTGTTTGTTGAGGTCCCTGATGATAGGGTTAAGGAGGGTGTTGATTTGATTAGTCGGGTTTTTGGTGTTAAGTCTTTATCTCCTGTTAAGGCCTACGTATTTAAGGAATTGAATGATATAGTCAATGCGGCGATTAAGGAATGGAGTGACTTAATTAAGGGTAGGAGATTCGCAGTTAGGGTTCACAGGGTAGGTTCACATAACTTCACATCAATGGACGTGGCCAAGGCCGTTGGTGCCGCGCTCAAGCCATTTAGTGCTGGTGTGGATCTCGAGAGGCCCGATATTGAGTTGTTCATTGAGATTAGGGGTGATAGGGCGTACCTATTTACCGAGGTAATTAATGGGCCTGGTGGTCTACCACTTGGTTCTGAGGGTAAGTTATTGGCTTTAATATCAGGTGGCTTTGACTCGCCGGTTGCTGCCTGGTTCATGATGAGGAGGGGGTCCTACGTAGATGCGCTGTTCTGTTCCCTGGCTTACCCCATTGACGTTATTAATTTCCTCAGGGTCTCACATGTGTTATTCAGCAGGTGGTCTATTGGTTATGACCCGAGGTTATTCATAATCGATTGTTCACCATTAATCGGCGAATTTAGGGCTAAGGCCGACCCACACATGTGGAGTGTTCTGTTCAAGAGGGTTCTTTACGAGGTCGCCTCTAGGGTTGCCAGGTCAATAAGTGCGTTGGGTATCGTAACGGGTGAATCACTCGGTCAAGTTTCGTCACAGACCCTCCATAATCTGATGGCTATTGAGCATGGTATTGACATGCCCATTTACAGGCCGTTAATTGGCCTTGATAAGGACGAAATAATGAATTACGCGAGGAGGATAGGGACTTATGAGGAGTCAATGAGGACTGAGGAGTTCTGCGCAATATTCTCGGAGAAACCAAGGACGAGAGTTACAATTGATGAATTGGATAATGAGTTTAGGAAGCTTGATCAAAACTTCATTAATAACTTACTTAACAGTGTCGTAACACTAAGGGTAAGTGCGGCTGTTAAGGTCATTGATGAGTTAATGCTTGGTACTAACGATGTGGAGATTGATCACGTGCCCGAGAATGCCGTGGTCATTGACCTAAGGAGTAGGGGTGAGTACGAAACGTGGCATTACCCAGGTGCTGTAAATGTGGATGTTGATAAATTGGTGAGCACGGCTGAGTCCCTGGGTAGGGATAAGATCTACGTGCTGTATTGCAGCAGGGGTTTGAGCAGTAGGTGGGGTGCGCTTGAGCTTAGGAGGTTGGGTTTCAAGGCATTCTCCATAGACATTGACAAGCTGAGGAGGTCGTCATGAGGGTGTCTAGGGGACCTAGCGAGGGCTATGTGAGGTCTAGGGTGCCCAGGGGATTTCACCTTGAGGTTGCCAGGAGTATTCAGAGGGCTTTGGCGAGTAAGGTTGTTGAGGAGGACTTGGTCAATATCGATAATGTTGACCTGGTGTCTGGGGTTGACGTGGCGTACATTAACCATGGCGATGTGGAGATAGGAGTTTCAGTTGCCAGCACTTACTCCCTGAGCAATTCATCAATTATTGAATGGAGTTGCTGGGTTGGTCCAGTAACATTTCCCTACGTACCAACCCTACTCTCCTTCAGGGAATTGAAACCCGTGGTAAATGCCTACCTTAGGTTAAGGACTAAGCCCCAGGTGGTTCTCATTGATGGACATGGTAGGGCACACCCATATAGGCTCGGCATTGCCAGTCACTTCGGCGTATGCATGCGCATACCCACCATCGGTGTTGCTAAGTCATTACTATATGGTAAGGTGGATAGGGTCGAGGGACCAATACTTGACGTAGGCACAAACGAGGTTATTGGTTGGGCAATTCGGTGTGCGCCGGGTAAGCCGACCTACGTCAGTGTTGGTTATGGGGTTTCGCTGGGTAGTGCTGTTAACCTTATCAAGAGGTTATGCGTGGGTTCTCAAATGCCAATACCAATACTTCACTCACATAACATGGCCAATAACCTGAAGAGGAGAATTACGAAGAAGCTGATGAGCGAGAAATCAATTGAGGAATTGGACAGCGAGTGTAGGTCATCAATGAGGGATTACCTCTAATCTTATCATCACCACTTCCTGCCAAGCTTCTCAGGTATTAGTAACTTTTGTCTCTCGATGACGTAAGTCCTGGCATCCCTAATCATTGAATCAATGACCTGCGGATTAGCCCTAGCCTTAGCAGAGTCCAGTATCGCCTTAGCTGTATCCACGAGCTTCAAGTCATACTCAACAAGCCTTTCCAAGTTCTCGGGAAAAACCTTAAACCTATCATGCATGCCAGCATCACCGGTTGGTGAGCCCCAAACCTCGGCTATTAAACTCCTTAGGTCACTTAGCACGGTCTCGTATTGCTGTATTAATGGGTCAAATGGGTTATTACGGGCCACCTCCTCCTCAGCCCTCTCGATAAAGCCCAGTGCCTCCTCAAGCATTGAGGCCGCGGTCTTCCTAACAAGGAAATCATCCTGCCTAATCAAATCCTTGACCTTATAACCCCTAAACCCAGGCACCATCAATTGCAATCTCTCTAACGGGCTTAGTGGGGACTCCGAAATTGGTGGTTTTATTTCGTTGCCCGAAGACATTGATTACTTATCTATGCTTAATTTTATAAACCTAGCTTAGTAATTGAATGAGAATTAGCATTCAACACCTACGACATCCTTACATGAATTAAGCAATTCCCTATACAGATGCGTTAAAATCCTGGCGGCCTTAATCTTCGTATCCAACGCTTCAAGTAATTCATAATAGGCCCTCTTAAGTATTTCCCTAATATCCTCGGGCCTTGTCTTCAGTGATAATTCAAAACTAACGGTGTGACACACAACTTTAACAATTGGTTCCTCGACGCATCCTGTCAGCCTGATAATTACCTTACCCTCATCAACCCTAAACTCAGGAACTAAATTTAAACTAGATAGAATCCAATTACCACCAACTGGTGTTACGTCAGGCATGATGTGTTAGTAAATTCATTATTACTTTTAAAGTAATACACCATATGGAGAATTCTCATGATTTGATTGGCGTTTCGTATGGTTTTGGTAGTCCTGAGTACACACCCCATACGTAGAATATTATTGCGAGTATCGTAACCACCACCATGTCATATGGGAACTTGAGTATTGGCATTGGACCACCGGCGGTTTGACCTATGTAAGTCATTAGGACCATCGCCAGCATGTAAACGACATACCAAATGGAGTTCCTAAGGCCAGCCTTAACCCTATAAATGGCGCCGAATATTATTGAGAGTATAAACACGAGCAACACGCCATAAGGCGTAGCCGGCCAACCACTCCAATATATGATCCAGGTGGCGAATATGAAGGCTAACGCACCAATTATTGCTGGTGCAGGAACCCTATAAACACCGCTTAAACCCTGCCTTCTTGAGACAACAAGTGATATGGGTACTACCGAGAAGCCTAGGTAACCAGCGACCACGGCCTCCTCAATTATCGTGTATACTGTCGGTATTGGTGAGAGCAGGGCAAGTACTAGACCCGCCAAGCCAAATATTATCAATGCCCAGTAGGGTACTGCGTATCTCTCGTGAATCTCGCCGACCCTCGCACCAACGTACTTGGACCTATACATTGAGAATAACACCCTAGAACCAGCACCAAGGTATATATAGCCTACCACGAATGGCCCCAGTATACCGACTATCGTGGCTACCACCAATAAATATGTAAGTCCGTACTTACCCGCAATGAATATCACTGGGTTGTAGGCCGATGTAATCATCGTTAGGTCGGCCCAATCACCAGGCTTAACACCAAAGGCGCTCCAGTTAAGTGAGGCTACGTAAGCTACAGCAAACAATACATAAACTAATGTTTGCCCAATGACAACAAGCAATACCGCAAGTGGTAAATCTCTCTGTGGGTTCTTCATTTCCTCGGCGTAGTCAGGTATAACCCTGGTACCACCAAAGGCGAACATGGCGAGTGGTATTGAGGAGAACATGGCTGCTGCGCCGTAGGGCATGAAGCCGCCAGGCAAGCCAGCGAAGTTCTGGGGCATGAATACGGCAATCATCAAGCCAACCGGTATTATTAGGTAGAGGATTATCTTAAGTATGCCGATGCCGGTCGTTGTAACTCCGAAGACTTTAACGCCATAGTAATTAAACGGCACCATTAGTAGTATTAGTGCTGCGGCTACCGCAGCCCCAAGCCACGTGGGTATACCGGTTGGTGTGATTAGGTTGTGTGTGAAGTAGTTTATTCCGTAAACCACGGCAATTGCTTCGGCAGGTGGTATGAACAGGTACCAAACCAGGGATGCCCAGGCATTTAGAAGGTTAGTCACGGGACCATGAGTATAGTAAGCATAACGAGCAGGACCACCAGCCTCAGGATAAAGCGTGCCCATTTCCATATACGTTAAGCTTATGAAGAAGTAGAATATGCCGCCCAATATCCAACCGAGTACAACGGCTGGGCCGCTCATAACCATCATTTGAGGAGCAGAAAACAATATGCCGGTACCAATTGCGCCCACGAGCCCTATTATTACTAGCTCAGGCAGGCTTAGTTCTTTACGTAGACTAACTCTCTGCCTACTCTCAGAACCTGGCATGTTTGTCAGGTAATATTCTGTCTTTTAAATTTTATCATTTATCTCGATTTAATTTTGTTCCTTAAGTAAAACTTTTATCATGATATTATTAGCCATTTAATAACTCCTTAATTCTACTAAAGATTATGCGTTTAATCTCGGCTGTACTTAGTCCCCTTCCCTCAATCACCTTCCTGCCGTTGATTATTAATGTTGGTAAGTCAAATATGCTGTATTCCTTTAGTTCATTGATTATTGGCATGAATTCCGCAGGACCCTCACCACCAAGTAACATTCCATGTATTATGTCAAGGTAATCCCTGCTTATTTTGACTGAGATAAACCTGATAATGCCATTATTAAGCCCCAATTCATTTGCCACTTCCCCAATAATTTCCTTAATAGTCTCTAGATATTTATCATCCCTGCCCTCAATCATGTAAAGCTTAATGTTTATTATCATTCAATTATTAATTAACAATCAATTACTAATAAACCCTACCCCTCATTGAAAATAGTTAACCATTAACCAAACCTTACAGCCAGGTAACCACCGATGGCACCGGCGAGTACGTTGACGGCGATGAATATGCCAATCTTCGTCCTGCTCCAAAGCGGGCCTGGATATGCGTCAAATAGTAAACCCAGTATTGCCACGGCAATTATAACATAAATAACCGTCCTTTGGGCGGGCCGGAAGTAAATGTTGTAGCTCGTCATTTCCTCAGTCCTGTAGGGCCTTACGAATAGTATAAGTAGTCCGTAGAGGATTAAGATCAATACGAGGGATAACCAATAACCCTTAATCAACGCCCATATTGGGCTGAGGACTAATGGGGTTGGGTAAAAGATATTGGCCACCGCCTCAAGTATTAATGTAACCACTGATACGAAGAAGGCATACCCAACACCAGCCGCTGCGTTATACCTGGCTTCCCTCGTTGACATTAATTTTCAATTTGACAATAAACTTTATAAACCAAACTAACAATTTAATGCTGTTATGTCAATAAGGGCTCAGGTAATATCCACGATCGACGAGAAGGGAATCGACCAGATGGGCCCAGATGACTTAATAGTGAAGTATCACTCGGTCGATGTTAGGACCAGGTCAAGGCTCATTGTTTATTCCAACCAGAAGGCTGTGGTCAGGATACAGGGACAGGTGCAGGGGGTCTTCGACCCAGGTGCGCATGACCTACAAACGCCTGCAAACCCAATTTCACAATTCTTTGCCAAGTTTCAATATGCTGGTAATGTGCCTTGGGAGGTTGAGGTGCTCTTCATAAGTACGGCTAGGCATGAGGCTAGGAGTGAGGGTATTACCCAGACAAAAGAGCTCGTCCCAATGAGGTATCAAGTGGCTTATTACTTCATGATTACTGACCCAGTCAAGTTCATAAACGCGGTGCAATTTAGTGGATTTAAGTACACGGTTGAGGACTTCAAGAATTACGTATCACCAATCGTTGACCAAGCAGTCAGTCAAGTACTTAACCTGGTCTCCTTAAATGAGGTCTATGCTAACCTGCACAAGGTCACTGATGCGGTAACGGCGAGCTTAAGGTCATTCCTTGACGAGGTTGGTGTCCACCTAATCACGTGTAGAATTGTAAGGTTAGAGCCTGAGGATGAAACTATGAGGAGGGTTGTGCAGTTCATGGCCCTTGGGCTTGACGTTAACACCGCAATCAGGGCTAGGCTCGCGGAGATAATGGCCCAGAGGAGCGATCCAGCGGCGACGAATATGATGCTTGGAGTGCCCTACTACCCAATATACATATTACCAACGGCTGGAATGCCAGGTGGCTTACCGCAATTAATGGTGCCACCAACACAACAACGCCAGCAATCGCAGCAGGGCGGCTCAAGCCAATCAAGCGACTTTGAGATTAGTGGGGGCTAATGATTTATTATGAGCCATAATATCCTAAAAAGCTTTGGGACGTATAAGGGCTATGAAATCATCCTTGAGGAGGTCAGAATTGATAATTTACCATGTTTCATAAACCTATCAACACTCAATCAGGGAAAGGTCCCCGAGATACTCATTGAATTAAGTCCCGGCTGTCACCACTATAACGCAATGATAAGGGTGACCAGGAAATTCATGGAATTATTTGGCGTGGAAACAGCTAGAGTAACGGCGGTTAGGTTGGCTAGGGCGCTGGGCATTGAGGATTACGAAGCAGTCGAACGTGGAGATATTGAATTGAGGATAAGGAGGAAACCACGCAATTACCCAGAGTGGGTTAGCCAGAACATGGATTCCATAATTAATGCATTCAGTGAGATACTGGCATCACTCGGCATAATTAATCAGCCAATGATTACCCAACCCTCGGCCACTCAGTCGCAGCAGGAAATCATACAGGCACCGCAGGAGGTGCAAACGCCAATAAGTGCTTCCCATTCAGTCTCCATGAAGTCGCCAGTAACTAATGTGGTTAAAACCTATGGTAGCATTGGCGATCGAAATCTGGTATTACGATCCCTTAGTGGAAATACTTATGTTGAACTATGTCTTGAGAGAATGGGTAGCTGTAAGCCATTAGTTACGGTAAAGGCTAAGCCACTTGAGGTAACGGTGCATGAGGATGCCGTGAAGGCCTTTGGCGAGAATAGGTCAATTGAATACGCCACGTGGATCGCCAACGCCCTCTACATCAGTAACTACGAAATAAGTGAATTGGGTAACGAAATAGTGCTTAAGTCGAGGGATGGCGTAGATGATGCATTGACAAACAATCTGATCAGGGTTATGGATATAATAGCCAGTAAGTACCTGGGCAGGGAATAATTAAACAATCATTACTGAGTCTCCCTGGCCTGTTTAATTAATTCCTTGGCCCTGGCTATGAACTTAGCAAGCACTTGCCTAGCAGCTTCATCGCTCGGTAGCTTACTGACAATACCAGTTGGGTCTGGCCCATTGTATTGATACTCATGTATCACCAGGGCTAGTGATGTTAATTCCACAATATCGGCATTTTTCTCAGCCAACTTGCTTGCAATCTCCATGAGCATGTTCGTAGGCATAATGGCCAGGATCCAATCATTCCTTGAAACTTTAACGCTACGGCTAACCCTCTTATAGCCCGTGAAATTAAACAAATGCCTACTCTTAATGGCTAAGTACGATAGGTAAGACTTCCATGCCTGGAATGCCTTACCAGCGG
The DNA here is from genome assembly GCF_000148385.1 of Vulcanisaeta distributa DSM 14429. GTDB lineage: Archaea > Thermoproteota > Thermoprotei > Thermoproteales > Thermocladiaceae > Vulcanisaeta > Vulcanisaeta distributa. The sequence continues at coordinate 1,488,070 of NC_014537.1, forward strand.
CGTTTCTAAGCAATCCATCGTTGAGGAATTTCTCGGCTAGCTCAAGCTCTACTTGAGCCTCCATAAGCCTTGACTTACCTATCTCATCTAAGTTTAGCTTAATTTCGATCATTTTTACCACATTAAATAATTAGGAGCCTTTAAAGTGCTTTTAGTTCGCCATTACCCTGCGAAAATCTTAAGTAAACATTGTCAAATAACGTATGTTGCTAATGAAGTTAAGCATTAATGATTTGGTTGTTGGTTATGGAGATAAGGTTATCATTAATGGATTAACCGTGGAATTCGATGAAGGTAGGACCGTAATCTTAGGCCCTAATGGCTCGGGCAAGACAACATTATTGAGGGCTATTGCTGGGGTGATAAAGCCGTTGAGGGGCATTATAGTGCTTGATGATAGACCACTGCGTGGGGGTGACGTGGGTTATGTCAGTCATGCCGGTGGGCTTGATCCTAACATGACCGTGCGTGAAAATCTAGAGTTCTATGCCGAGGTTAAGAACGCCAGTAACTTAGACGAGGTAGTTGATAGACTTAGGATTAGGAATCTAATGAATACTAAGGTGGGTCTCCTGAGTAATGGTCAGAGGAGGATGGTTGAGATCGCTATCGCCATGTTGGGTAGTCCCAAGGTTTATGCACTTGATGAACCAACTGACGGGCTTGACGTGAATTTTGCCAGTAGAGTTAAGGATATTGTGAGAAGACTGCACGGCATTGTTATATACACAACACATATGCTATCCGAGGCTTTAGAACTCGCTGATTACCTAGTCATCATTAGAAAGGGAAGGATTGCCTTTCATGGAGACATGACTAAGCTTGGTGGTGCCATGAGGATAGTCGCTAAGAGGGGGCGTGAGACCAGGATTATTGAGACTGATTTGAGCGAGTTATCCCGTGTTATTGATGAACTGAGGTCTGAGGGATTTAATGTACTTGAGGTCAGGAACTCAGTGATTGATGAGTTACTGGGTGGTGTGGATGATTAGGGCTTATCTCAGGAGGGCGTGGAGGGTTGGCAGGACCTATTACCTTGTGACGCTGATAACCCTATTGGCGGTTATGGTATTCGTGATTGCGCAATTCGTCTTTATAATAATCACGGTTAACCCCGAGAACATTCATGGCGTTAAAATGCCTATTGAGGAGGCCGTGGCATTTACGAGGGTCCTCATGCTAATCATATTGATCGGCATGACTTCACTGATGGTATCCTTACTATCCGCCACCATCGTGCTTGGCACAATACAGGCGGACATACAGAATGGAGTTTTCGAGGTGCTATTCGGTAATGGCGTGAGCGATAGGGACCTCATTAAGGCGCTTTATATCGTTGGGTTATCATCATTTGTCGTGTTTTACTTATTGGCTGAGGCCTTAATGATAATTCCACTCTACATTGTAATCCCAAAGATCCTAAGCACCCTAATGGTGGCCACCCTACTGGCTCCATTCGGCGTTGGGTTGTTTACCACGGGGCTTAGTGTGCTCATTGGGCTTTCAAAACCAAAGTACTTTAAGATCTCCACGGGCATTGGGTCGACAAAGAATTTAGCCTTTACCATGGTATCGCTCCCTGGTCTCATAATCCTATTCTCAATAATGATACCTATAATTACGACAGCGACCAGTGCAACTTCATACCCAGCAGCGCTACTGCGTGTATTGAATGTGGAGTTGATTATCGTATCGATCGTGATGGCGGTGTTGTCAGTAATTATTGCATTTAAGACTCCGGTTAATAGGGTTGGGTTGATAATGAGGGGTGAGGAGCCCTAGTCACAACTTGATGATTAAGTAGTTAATGCCTAGGTAGGCTAGGAAGAAGGGTATTAGTACTAAATCCGTTAGGTCAAGCCCAGCCGCCTCAATGGCCCATAGGGTACCCAGGCTGAATAGTAGGGCTGAAAGCACGTACTTCAGGTGCGGCAGTCTTATCCTGGCTATTTGGTCCTTAATCACTGCCGTGAGGATAACCACTATGGCTGCTGCGAGAAGCGTGCCTATGAGGGTTGATGAGTAGCTCCTTGGTATTAAGGCAATGAGGACTAGGGCAGCCTCAAAGGCCTCTATGGCTGATACCGTGAATACCACGGCCAAGTCCCCACGCTCCTCCTCACCACCCTTACCCCTACCAGTCCTCTTGAAGTACCTACGCGCACTCCTGAGCAGTCTATAACCGAAGTAAAACAGTATTACCGATGATACCGCCAATACATAATCGAGGGGTAGGTAAATGATGTACCGACCAACGGTGAACGTGGGTATTAAGACCAGGAGCACGCCAGCAATAGCATATAGCACTGGCTTAAAGCCTCTGTAAATTCCCTGGTAAATAGCCGTGACTGCGCCGGCCTCCGAAAGCTCAAGCAGGCTTATACCGAATGCCGCGAAGAATATCCCAAAGTCCACGTAGGCACTAACAATCACGCCTGGTTTTAAGTATTTCTCATACACTTACAATTAACGCAAAGCTATATAACTCACCTAAACGTATTATAAGTATAATGACGGAAGAAGTAGTGATACCAAGCATAATCGTTGAGGAACTAAAGAAGAAGGGACTTAACCCCGAAGATGCTATACTCAACGCGTTAATGAAAGTAATTAACCTGGACCCAAGCACCATGATGGAGGCGAGGATGGAACTCGCAATTAAATATCTAAATGAAGGCAGGGAATTAATAGATAGGGACCCCGTGCAGGCCAGCGAGAAGCTCTATAAGGCGGCTGAGGAAAGCGTAAAGGCGTTGGCCCAGTATTACGATTTAAAGAATATACCAAGTAAAGTGAGTGAAGGGGGTAGGTGGACCGTGACTGAACTTGAGAAGGTTGTTGAAACGGTAAGCGAAAAGCTCGGTGATTGGCTTGTGCGGTCATGGGACGTGGCAAATTACCTACATGTATGGGGTTTTCACGAGGCAAAGTTAGACCCTGAAGCCGTAAGAATTAGGTATCCGTATATTGAGAGGATTGTGAATGAGATTAATAGGATTATAAAAACGAGGCTTGAACAAACATAACCAGTTGGGAAAGGCGTATAAGCTAAGGCATTTATAGCATCATCATGACGAATTATAAAGTTATCAGTGATATTACGAAGGTACGTGAGGAACCATTGAGTATCAAGGGTGCCGTGGGCGTATACACCCAGTGGCTCGTGAGTAGGGACGACGGCTCCAAGTACGCCGTGAGAAGGCAAGTGGTTAAGCCCGGTGGTAAAGCGCCACTACATAGACATGCCTATGCGGAGACCTTCATAGTACTTAGGGGTGTTGGGAGGATGACCGTGGAAGACGAAACTATTGACGTAAAGCCCGGCATGTGCATATTCGTAAAACCAAACACACCCCATTCAATAACAAATACTAGCAATGAAGACCTGGAGTTGATAACAATAATATCCTATGAGGAGGACATGAGCATAAACGTCCTCGAGTAGTGCATTGAGTATGAAACTTAGATTAGGTATTTACGGCTTGGATTTACTAATTATTGGAAATTGAACAGATACATTTAAATATTTTATTTACTTTCAATTTAATAATGAGTGAGCCGATACTAAGAGTTAAACCGATATCCTATGGGAGGAGGAATTACCTACGATACATCCCAGCCATAATCGTAATAGCCCTTGTTTGGTTCGTAGGCATTGTATTAGCAATACAGTATAAACTGCCAAATTGGGAGTACGCCCTACTCAACCTATTCTTCGCTTTAATTACGGCATATGTCATATGGGCGATGATACGATCAGCGAGGGAGAGTAGGCTCTATAGGTCTATTAGAGACTTTGCGTTGTATAGGGATTATGCGTGGTTCATAACAGTGGGTGGTGAGGAGATTACAATACCCATTAGTGACTTCAACCCATGCGTTATTGACTACGCACCGCCAGTGAGAAATCTTAACATGCCACAGTATGGTGGAGGTTACTACCCAGGCTGGGTTGAGTTACTCATTAATTATAATGATGCTGGTTATACGATACTCCTTAGTACTGACCAGTGCAGGCAGTTAAATCAAGTCCTAATGACGGACTTCGGCAAGTCGAGGATTGATTGGTGTGGGGAGAAGGAGAAGAAGGCTGGCCCCGTAGTGCTAACGAGACCGAAATTGGCATGTTAGGGGTTGGTAGTATGAGCAATGTGATTATTACGCCTCGTCGTAGGAATCCGGTCATTACATTCATTATTGGACTTATAGTAGCTTTAGTTGGCCTCATACTGTACCGATTAAGAGGCGACCCCCTATACCTAGTCTTCGAGATACCTGGCGTTATCAGCATGGCATCTGCTGTTGCAATCTACGTTTCAGACAGGCGTAAGAGGGCTTGGTTAGAGGAGAGTGGAGCCTTATGGGGTTATAAGGGAGCCATTGTGCCGAGTCCAAAGGCTCCCCTTACTCGCCTCGCTGTTACTAATTCCCTATTCGGCTTCGTCCTCTTGGCTATTGCTTGGGAAATGATTGTGAATCCGCATGCCTGGCTAAACCTATTAGTTTCCTTCCTAGTCTTTGCCAGTATCCTAGTCCCGATAGACGCAATCCTAGTGAGGGGGTACGTATCAGTGAGGAGGGGTATAAGGACTGGTATAAGGGATATACTCCTATATGGTGATTACATTCGTATTAGGACGGGTACTAACGAAATCATCGATATTCCCATTAACGATGCTGTGATTTGCATTGCCGACTTCGGCTGGCGTGATATTATGGGGAATGTGCTTGATACGCTAAGGATTAGGTTCGCAGGCACCACCTACACCCTCACTGTGCCAGCTGGCATTGGGCGGGAGTTTATTAATGCCCTAGGGAGTATTGGAATTAACGAGGTTCATACATGTAATTACCTAGGCATTAAATGATCCTGTAGATATCGATGAATTTACTATACCATTCACTGTATGTCTCCCTACTAATCACGTGGAACTCAAATACCAGAAGTGCGTCATCGCCAACCTCCTTAATGATACTCATGACCAATTCCACGTACTTATGTGGGTCATCACCATACACATCAGATATTATCAGAACATCAACGTCGCTATCAGGTCTGAAGTTTCCACGTACATAACTACCAATGAGCATCAACTCTGCATTGGGGTCAAGCCTGAGCACCACGTCTTTAATCCGGCTAAGGTAATAATCAATGTTGTTGAGAATCCTGTCCCTAATCCTCTTAACATCGAGTAGCAAATCTACGAGAGTAGGCATTTAACCACCTCATTAAACTCATTAGCTATGTTCAGCGCCTTCTCAGCATCATTTCTATTAAACCTGGGCGGCATATAACGACTTGCTATATACGCAAACTCCAATAACAGAATTACTTCCCTATTCCTAGTGTAGAAGTCATTTAAATGGCACTTATCATTTAGTACTTTCATTAACTCCATGAAGAGTTGGGTTAATCTATGGGTACGTGGATAATCACCAACAAGGTTATACAATAGTGACTTAAGTTTTAACTGCATAAATTGCTCCACATTAAACATTACCAAGTCATAATACCCACGTCCATACGCAAACCTAGCCTGTTCCAAAAACTCCTCAGCCCTTTGACTTAAGAAACTCATTACCTCCAATTACTCAGTATAACGCTTATTTAATTATGCCCTTTGGAAACCAACCACTTTTAGTCCTAACTAAGCCCCTCTCTTCAATGTATCTCCTCACCCTATCCTTAACGTCATCAAAAACCCTTGAATCACCGCAAAGTACCTTACCATCAGTTACTGCATCGAGTATTACCATAGAACTCTCAAGGACCTCTCTCAATCTGCTCAACGGCAACCAAACCACCTGCCCAATATCCCTCACTTCAATCCTATACTCACCGGTGGGTATAATGGCCATTAAATCCCAATCACTTAACGGTGTATTATCACCCCTCGCCCTGGAGCCAAATAGGACGACAACCAGGGACTTACGGCATAACTCATTAAGTAGTTCCATAAACCTAGCCTCCCTCCACCTAGTAACCTCATTGAGTGCCTCCAACCACCTGCTGTACATAATCCCACACCAGGTCCATACACCTAATTGCCTCCTCGGCCTCCCATCTCTTGTAATCGTTAATCCTGGCATCCGGGTAACGCGCCTGGACGTAATGTTGCTCAAGTAATTCAGCGCACCTAGTAACTTCCTGAGGCGCCTCCTTACCCAGGATCTTCAATAGGTATTGAAGTAACTCAGATGTTGAGTGAGTGATTGGTCGTGAACCACCAAACTTAATGAGCAACCCCTTAATTAGTAACTCGATAGATTGCTGGGCAAAAAATGCCGCTGAGTCAAACCTATTATTCGCTAAGTCCTCCCTTGCATAATCCCTGAACCTCCTCGCCTTATTAAGCCAAAGCTCCGCCATTAAACTATGGGTAATGCATTATGAGGGAAGTATTAAGGCTTATCTCGTTATTTTTGTTGACATTATCATTACTATGAATGCCGTGATCGAGGATATTACAAAGGATAACACGAAGGATTCCTTACCAGGCACCTCATAGAATATGGGCATGCCATTTAAGTAATAGGCGAGTAACGGGGTCCTATAGGTGGTCTCCAGGGAACCTGCAATTACTGGACCCAGCGTATTGCCCATGAGTCTCATTGCCGTGTTTGTGCCGGTCATTGTAGCCATCCTATCCCTAGACACTGATGATATTAATAACGTTATCCTGGTTACGGTCATGCCAGCTATGCCTATCATGCTTATTATCATCACGACTATGGTAATCATCAACTCATGCACGTAAACCGTGGTCGCCATCAATAAGCCTCCGATTGCTGCTATCCCAGATGTCGTTATTAATACCCTCCTATAGCCAATGGTATTCATTAAAATGCCGTATAATGGGCCCGCAAAGAGCATTATTAGGGCTATGGGCGCTAGTGTAAGGCCTGTCCTTAGTATTGTCATGCCATAACCAATGGGCCTGGGCAACTCAAACATATACACAAGGGCTTGAAATGATAGGAACATCCCAAAGCCGGCGACGAATGATGAGAGTAGAGGCACCGCTATGTTGGGGTTTGCGAAGTCGCCTATGTTTATTATTGGGTTCTGCGTGAGCAGTTCATGACTAATAAATAGGAATAATATGGCTAATCCAAGTGCAATGCCAAGCCAGAAATTCTCTGAAAGCCAACCCCAAGTTGGAGCTTCTGTGAATGAGTAGCCAATTATTACGAAGGATATCGCCAACAGTGCCAGGCCTATGTAATCAATGCTTTCACTAACCCTTGCCTCAGACTCAGGTAGTACCAGGTAGGCCATGAGTATTAACACGGCTAGTATTGGCAATGCTGTCTCATACGCGAACTGCCAGGAGTAATACTGGGCTAGGTATGCGCCTATTGGTAATGCAACGGCTGCCCCAATTGCGAATGTTGATGCGATGATCCCCTGGGCGACAGGCCACTCCCTGGGTGGTAATTTCTCCCTGAGTAATGTATAGCCAATAGGGTTTATGCTAAGTCCAATTCCCTGGATAGCCCTAAGCATTATTAGGATTGGGTACGTAGGTGCCATGCTCGTGAAGAACACGGCAATGAAGTAAACAATTAACACTATCAGTAGCACTTTCTTCCTGCCGTAACTATCAGCTAACTTACCAAGGATCGGGGCAAGGGCAAGACCAGCGAGTGTCTCTGAGGATAGGACCCACGAGACCTCAGACTCCGTTACGCCGTATTGCTTCTCTATGGTTGGTAGGGATGGCATGACGACCATCTCCACGTACATTGCAATTATTGATATGGACGCGAGAACAGCAAGGTATCTCCATGCCTCGGAACTCAGCCTAATACCGCCAAGGTCTCTGATCACGAAAACCGATATCAATACTGATTAAAAGTCTAACTCACGACTATGTTAAAATACTTATCGCTAGGTCAGTTTCTTTTTAAATAGCCTATTGCAGTTGATTATTTACCGTATCGTAATACCTAATGTAATTCCCAATACTGGTATTAAGTAATCCATACATGGTATACCAATTATCTAAAGTTTGGATGTCCAGTGTTGTTAGTTTTAAGGTTAGGAGAGAAATTAAGGAGAAGATGGAGAGGTTTAGGGATAGGATTAATTGGGCTGAGGAGTTGAGGAGGTTTGTTGAGGAGAGAATTAGGGAGTTGGAGGCTAAGGAGAATATTAGGCATGTCATTAAGGAGCTCGAGAAAATACTAATAAGCGTCCCCAAGGGTTTTCAGTAAGTTCGGTGAGGGAGGACCGTGATAGTAATTGATGCATCGGCATTAACTGCGTTCATCCTTAATGAGCCTGGTAATCACTGGGTAAGTATATCATGAATTCCACATCGGTTGATCATGTAATTAAGGAGGTCATAAACGCAATATGGAAAGCACAGATTAGGGGACTTATTGCTAGGGAGTATGCCGTTAAGCTTCACGAGCTAGTAATGTCCCTAATTGGTAAAAACATAGTCCTAGAGCCTGGGAGAAGTACATCGATAAGGCATTTATGATAGCGCTTGGTCATAGAATAACCATATACGATGCATTGTACATAGCACTGGCAGCTACTAAGGGATTACCACTCCTAGCACTTAATAATAATCAGGGGGGAAGTTGCTAGAGAGGTAGGCGTGAACGTCATCACGCCGCTGTAAGTATTTACTTCCTTAATGATCTAACAGGCGGTATAGTATTTAAGTGCATTAACTCATCAGGTATTGCCTTGTTTAGGGCTATCTCCCTATAGATATAGGCAGATGGTCTCCAGTATTGCCTCTTGGTTGTGTAATCGACGTAGAGGAGTCCGAATCTCATGCTAAAGCCTGAGGCCCACTCGTAATTATCCGTCAATGACCAGTGCAGGTAACCCCTAACATCAACCCCATCACTCAAGGCCCTGTACACCTGGTAAATATGGCTAACAAGGTAGTACGGCCTTAGGTAATCGGCCGAGTCAGCGATTCCGTTCTCGGTAACGTATATGGGCAAGTGATACCTCCTCCAGTACTTCGTTAATACATCGTATAAGCCCTCTGGGTAGAACTCCCAACCAAAGTCGCTGCATGGCCTATTGTCGGGGCTTACGGAATTCCTCTCACAGGCATGCCCATAACCTGGCACGATTGCGTATGAATTATCGCTGATTAACTTAACCACAAGCCTTGAATAGTAATTCGCCCCAATCCAATCAAGCCTATTCCTAAGGTCCTCCCTAACCTCACCATACAGGTTCCCATGGATTACTGCATCAAAGAATGACCACCTGGCATCCTGCTCCGCCAACTCCACGGCCTTAGAGTCCTTCTCCGTTAATGGCGTATAGGCATTATTCGCATAGATAATACCCACGGGTTTCCTACTAACCGTTTTAATTGCATCATAAGCCCTCGCATGAGCCTGAATTAAATTAACCAAGGCCTTTCTCGCAAGGTCAGGATTTAAATAGCTCGGTGGGAAGCCTGATTTAACGTTGATATAGCCGTTCCAAGCAACCACATTCGGTTCATTCATTGTTGAGTACATGTCGACCAAGTCATCTAACTTCCAGGCCACGTACGCCGCGAACCTGGCGAAGTTGATCACTGTCTTAATGTCAAGCCAACCCGTGGGTCCGGAGAGGTCGCCCTTCCTGACCCTTATTGGGTCATGAACCCATAGTGGTAGCGGCCAGTGATAGAGGTTTAATATGAAGAATATGTTTCTGTTCTTCAGATCATTGAATATTGCCCTATAGTGCTCAATGGCGGCCTTATTAGCCGTTTCATCAAGTCTCCTTAGGTCGCGTTCATCAACATCAACCTTAATTACCTTATCGCCGACAACCTCAACATTACCATTGGGTGGCTCGGGCATTGGCTTTGGGAATATCCTGGACCACTCAACATTAACCCTGGCAATATCGAGTCCCATCCTGACGGCGTTATCATGGAATACCCTATATAGGCTCCAATAGCCAGGGCCATTCTCAGGTAAGTCACCACTAACGAGACCAGATACTATGTTATCCCTATCATGAACCCAAACCCACCAATCACTATTTGTATCCTCGTCGCCTGGAATACCCATTTCATGTTGAAAGCCGGCCTGGGACCAGCCAAACCTGAAGCCTTTGGGAAATGATAGTGTCATGCATTTTAACTTAAAATTGTATTATTTTTAGGAATTACCATACAAGCATTGTCCCGTTAATTTCGGGGTTTAAACATGAGTAGGGTTGGCTTATAAGGGATAAATTTCGGTAATCATTAAAATGATTAACAAAAGAAGTTCTTCCCATGGAAATAACGGCCTTGATTATCAGCACCAATAGGTCTAGGGCGCCATTGCTTAGGCACGCTATTTCTTCAGCGATAAACCAAACCAGGAAACCTAATGAACTAATCGTTGTTATGTCATATGATGACAGGGAGGTCAGGGACTTGGTTAATCCATACGGTTTTGTAATTCACCATGTAAGCACCAGGGTGGGCCCAATGTGGGCCAGGGGCATTAGGGAGTAGAGTGGTGACGTTATTGCATTCCTTGACGATGATGACGAGTGGATGCAAAACAAGCTTAGCCATGTGGAGGAAGCGTTCAGTAAAATTGCTGGGCTTGGTCTTTACCATAATCTATTTCAATTCATTGATACTAATGGGAATGAGCTGCACTACCATGAATTACCTGCCTATTACCGCTCAATGATCCTCGAAAGGAGCGTCATTATTAATGACAATGCTGACTTATACGTGCGTTTCAGTGTTAATGATTGGCTAAGTGCTGATTACTGGTTATTATTTTACAACACGTCAAGCTTATCGGCAATTAAGGACGCATTGGTAGGTAGGCTTGAATTCATTGAAGGCATTAACCTATACTCAGACGCCCTATTCTTCATATTGGTACTAACTCAATGCTATGTTGTACTTCATGAACCAATCGCCTTAACCAGGTACAGAATTCATGTAGGGCAAACATCGAGGAAGGTCCTAAATGGCGATCTCATGGACATGGCCGCTAAAGATCACGAATCATTCAATAGAGTAATTAAGGAACGCAATACCTGTAGGTAATCTACGGATGCTGACTTAGCACATGACGTAATACTTATATACATTAGTATCATTGCATCATAATCGTGATCAACAAGAATGAATTCACTAAATACGTAGTTATAACAATACTAATGGCGATCACAGTAGTGACGATAACGTCACCGGCATCGCAAAACACCATGCAGGTGAATGTGACAATCCAGGGCATAGGCCCCCTGCGCAATGCCTCAGTTACATACATGGAGTTTGTCCAGTCATATACGACACAGATGTTGCATGCCTATGGCATGACTACCACAAATAATGAGGGCATTGCCGTAATACCACAACCACCACCTCCATTACCAGGTAAGGAAGATGTGATTACCATAACAATTAACGCAACAATAAACGGATCACCCATTTTCAAGTCATACACCTTCTACCTAACGAATGGGAACTTCACAAATCAAATAAACATAACAATACCAATGCCTAGGGCAAATAACGTCAATTATAATAATCAAAGCATGTTACTAATAGCTATAATCATAGTAATAATTGTCGTATTAATAGCAATAATAATAGTGTTAATGGGGAGATCGAGAAAGTAATAACATTAGCCAGGGGGATTCATGTTTAAAAATTATTAACTTTCAATTTCAAGCTTCCTTACCTAGGCATCAATCATGGAGATACCACCTCGCCTCTCGCTTCTCTCGTTGCAGGCCTCGGCGTTATTGGGTATGGTAAATACTCAATCCCTGGTCTATTCACCCTGGCCTGCGGATTCCCTACCCTTAATCTCAACCGCCCTAATTATTGACGGCGCTGGCAAGTACATTCCACCGGGACCACCAAGTTGCGGGTCCAGTGGACCAAGCACGGCGTTTGGATCCATTATTATTTCATCAGCTGCCAGAGCAATTAATGTGCCACA